>JAYUSP010000242.1:0-19108 GCA_043755615.1 Betaproteobacteria bacterium | reverse complement strand
CGCAGTCGGGCCAGTTGAACTGCTGGGCGATCCGGTGGTTGGCACGCCCGAGCTCGGCGCAGCGCTGCGGGTCGGCCCAGAGCTCGCGCAAGGCGGCGCACGCGGCGTCGAGGTCATCGCCCGGCAGGCGAATGCCTTCGAAGGGCACCGGCGCGGTCGAGATGACGGCGCATCCAGCGGCCATCGCCTCGACGACCACGAGGCCGAAGGTCTCGATCTTGGTCGGGAAGAGAAACACCCGCGCGCGCGCCATCTCCAGCGCGAGCTGCGGGTTGTCGCGGTACAGCACAAACTGCACATTCGCCGGCGCCTGCTGCTGCAGGCGCTCAAAGTGCGGGCCCCAGCCAACGACGCGAAACGGGATCTGCGGCATCAACCGCGCCGCCTGCAACAAGGTGCCGATGCCTTTGCGCACATCGAGCTTGCCGGAGAACAGCACACAGTCCTTGTGGTCACCGGGTTGGTACAGGTGCAGGTCGACACCCGGCTCGGCCACGGTGTCGACGGCGCTGCCCAGGCCGAGCTGCGCGGCCAGCGCCAGCGAGCCCTGGCTGAGGAAGATGCGCGACTGCGCGGGCAGGCTCAGCAAGCGGCGTTCGGCGCTGCGGAACAAACGCCCCAGCCAGGGCCCACGCATGTCGAGCCAGGCGCGGTCAAAAAGGGCCAGCACGCCGATCGCGAGCGGCTTGCGAAGCTGACGCGCGGCGCGCCAGGCCGGCCACACCGCGTAGTTGGTGAAGGCGTAGATGAGGTCGACGTCGGCAGCGGCCTGGAGCACCGCCCGGGTTGCAAACAGCATGCGCTGCCGCGACATCGGCAGGCGCTGCGTCGGCACACCGTCGAACTCGGTCAGCGCGGGGTCGCCGGCGACGAGCACACGCACATCGTGGCCATTGGCGAGCAGCTGGCGCGCCGTCTGCAGCACGATGTACTCACCACCGCCGCCAAAGTCGGGCGGGAATCGCTCGTGCACGATCAGGATCTTGAGGCGGCGCATGGTCACGCGTCGGTCAGAGCAGCACGGTCCGTGTGCGCACCGACGCACGCAGCATCGACCACCAGGCCACCGCGCCACGCGGCACGCCCATCACGACACGCGCGATGCGCATCACCGGCGAACCGACATGGGCACCGCTGCGGTAGCGCGCGGCAAAATAGGCCAGCAGCAGCAACCCGCCGACCGCCGGGCTCCACAGCGAGACCAGCAGCGCGAGCACGAAGCCGTTGAAGAGCAGGGTCTCGCGGCTGAAGAAGTAGTGCCAGGTCATGTGCCGCCGCAGCGCCGGGTAGCGCCGAACAAGATCGGGCAAGCGCCCGAAGCGCGCAGGCTCGAACATCCACTGCGCCAGCGTGACCTCGAAGACCTCGTGCTGGACGACGGCGGCCGGGGCAAATGCCGTTGCATATCCCGCAGTGACGAGCTTCCAGCCGAGGTCGGTGTCCTCGCCGAAATAGGCGTCCAGGAACTCGGGCGAAAAGCCCCCGATGTGTAGGAAAACGGCGCGGTCATAGAAGATATTGCAGGTCTCGAAGAAGATGCTCGACTGCTCGATCTGAATCGTGCGGTACGGGAATCTCGGCGGCCGCTGCGTGAGCGCGCGGGTGCGGCCCTGCACCAGCGCCGGCCGCCCGCTGGCCGCGCTGGCGACATGCGGCTCGCCACCCGTCTCAAATGCGGCCAGCCCTTCAGCGAGCCACTGCGGGCCGGCGACGCAGTCGTCGTCGATGAAGGCCACCACTGCCGCATCCGCGGCGCGGGCGCCGAAGTCGCGCGAGCGGGCCGGGCCTTTGTAGTCTTTGCAAAAGTAGCGCGCCCGAAAGGGCTGCCGCGCGCACCAGGCCTGCACCTGCGCCTGGGTGCCGTCATCGGTGAAATTGTGGACGACGATGACTTCGTAGGCCGCCGCGGCCAGGGTCTGGCCGGCCAGCGATTGCAGCAGGCGCATCACGAGCGCCGCGCGTGCGTGCGTCGGCACCACGACGCTGACGCGCAGGCCGGCGGCCGGCGCGGCGGAATCGGCGTGTGCGTCGATCCTCATGGGGTGTTGACGAGCAGCGCTTCGTAGCGCGGGCCGAGCGTGTCCCAGCTGAACAGGCCCGCCCTGTCGACGCAGGCCTGACGCACGAGGTCGGTCTTGCCGCGCGAGACGGTGTCGACGATCGCCGCCACCAGCCCGTCTTCGTTTTCACTCTGCTCGGCGCCCGGTCCGGGATCGAAGAGCTGGCCGACCAAGGGGCCGACGACGACATCCAGCGCACCGCCGTGGCGCGCCGCGACGACCGGCGTGCCGCTGGCCAGGGACTCGATGAGGGCCATGCCCAGGGCCTCGAAAACCGCCGGCAGCACCGTGACCGACGCGGCCCGGTACAACGCCGGCAAGGCGTCGACCGCGCCCAGGCCGCGGAACTCGATGCCGTCGCGCACCGCCGCCAGGCCCGGCAATGCGAGCAAGCGCGTGATCGTGGCCGCGCTGGCCTGCCCCGAAAAAACCAGCTTCGCCCCGGGCTGGCGCGCCCGTAGCTTGACAAAAGCGCGACACAGCAGCGCCGCACCTTTGCGCGGCTGATCGGCGTCGCCGACAAAGAGCAAGACCGGCGCGTCGAGCGCCACGTCGACTGGCGCCGCCGGCGCTTCGAACTCCCGCATCACCACCGGCACCGGTAGCACATCGGCACGCACGTCAAACTCGCTGGCCAGCATCTCCGCGGCAAAGCGGCTGACCGCGACCACCCGGTCGGCAGCGTGCAGCGCGGTGTGCATGAACCAGGCGTCCAGCGGCACCGCACGGAAGTACCGTCGCGACGGTAACCCGACGACCTGGAAGATGACGCGGTGGCGCGCGCCCAGGCGTTGCCGTGCGCGCAACGCGGCCCAGGCGTCAAAATAGTTCAGGCAGAAAACGGCATCCGCATCGGCAGCCGCCAGCGGCCGCGGCAGACGCCAGGCGTAGCTGTGCAGGCTGTTGAGCTGACGCGGGCGACGGCCGAGCCGTTCGCGCAGCAGGTGGTAGGTGACGTCGCCGCGCTGTTCGATCGCCGCGTTTGGCGCCGTGGCGAAGACGCTGACCTCGTGGCCGCGCCGCGCGAGGTAGGCGCTCAGGTCGTTGACGAGCCGCTCCGACCCACGCCGCACATGCGGCCAGACAAAGGGGTTGGTGACGACCAGGCGCCGGGCCGACCCGCGCGTGGCCGCTGCAGGCTCAGACACGATCGTCACGGCGGTCGGCCGGCCGCAGCGCCGAGGGGACCGCGTCGGGCAGCGGTCGGCGCCGCCGGTTGCCCAGCGGCGTCGGCGGCAGCCAGCGCCCGGCACCGAGGGCAAAAACCGCGGCGTCCGGCACCCGGCGCTGGGCCTGGGTCTGCCCGCGCAGCGCCAGGGTCTGGCGCCAACGGCGAAGGTTCCAGCCGAGTGCGGCAAGTTTTGGCCAACGCGGCGCGCGCCAGATCAGATCCAGCAGGCTGTAGGCGAGATAGGCGCCGAGCGCCCCGATCAAGGCCGGCATCGCGGCGTTGCGCAGCAGCGAGCGCAATCGGTTCTTGCAATAGTGAAAGACGATCGTCGGATGCGCGACGCCGGTATCGGCGTCGACATGATGCAAGGCGGCGAGGTCGGGGAAGACGGCCACTTGGTGCCCCGCCAGATTCAGCCGCCAGCCGAGGTCGGAATCCTCGTAGCCGTAAAAGAAGGTCTCGTCAAAGCCGCCGACCGCCTGCACCGCCGACGCGCGCACCAGCATCGCCGAACAATTGATCCAGATGCGCCCGGCCGCGACACGCTCGGTCGCGCGCAGCGCACCTTCGTCGACGTCCCAGGCCAGGCCCATGCGGCCGAGATCACCCCCGTAGGCGTTGACCCGGCTGCGGTCGAAGGCGTAGATCATCAGGCCGCCCGCGGCGGCAAGCCGCGGGGCGCGTTGAAAGTGGCCCAGCGCACGCTCGACCCAGTGCGGCTCGAGTTCGACATCGCTGTCCTGGTACAGCACGAACGCAGTCGTCGCCGCGGCCAGGCCGTGGTTGCGTGCACTGGCCGGGCCGTTGGGATCCTTGCGCAGATAACGCAGGCGGCCTTGCCAATCGGGCATGCGGGCACGCACACGGGCCTCGGTGTCGTCGGACGAGCTGTTGTCGACGATGACCACCTGCAGGGCCGCCGCCGACTGGGCCTGCAGCGCGTCCAGCGCGCGCATCAATTCGGCGGCGCGGTTGAAGGTCGGGATCACGACGGTGACCATCGAGCCGTCGGGCACCGCCGTCGGCGCCGTCATGATTCAGCTCTTGGATTGACTGCACACATCGGGAAGAGATGTTGCCACAGGCCCTGCGCGCGCTGGGTAAACTGCGCCGCGGTTCAGCGTGAATGGGGGCGCAGTGTGGCGACTGGCACGGTGAAGTCGACGGAGATCCTGGCCGCGATGCAGAGCGGCGGCTTTTTCGACCGCGTCATGGCCGGCGGTGCCGAACTGGACCGGGTCAAGGACTATTTGCGCAGCTTTGGCGCACCCGCGCCGGCAGCACCTGCCGACCCGCTGCAGTACCCGACGCTGCCGCTCTTTCCGGGTCTGCGGCACCGGCCCTGGCATGACGCTTCAGGGCTTGCCGCAGCGGCGCAACTCGAGGCCGCCAGCACGATCATCCACGACGAATGCGCGGCGCTCGGTGATGCCGACCTGGTTCACTACGAGCCGCCCGCGATGGACCGCCTCTGGGCGGTCTACCTGCTGTGGCACATGGGCATCGAGCTGGACACCGCGCCGGCGCGCTGCCCGCGCACCTGCGCGTTGCTGCGCGCGCTGCCGCGGGTGTGCCTGGACTACCCCTGGGGCGACGCGCTGTTTTCGGTGCAGGTGGCCGATTCGCATCTGCGCCCGCATTGCAGCGTCGACAACCTGCGTCTGCGCCTGCACCTGGCGCTCCAGGTGCCCGAGGGTTGTGCCATCCGCGTCGGCACCCAGACGCGTCAGTGGCAGCCGGGGCGGGTGCTGGCGTTCGAAGATTCTTTCGAGCACGAGGTCTGGAACCGCGGCCAGGCGCGGCGCGCGATCCTGATCGTCGATCTCTGGCACCCCGATCTGACTGCACTCGAGATCGAAGTCCTCAGCGCCGGTTTTTGCCATTCACAGGTGCGGCAGCTTTTCCTGCAGCAGCGCGTGGCGATGCTCGCCGGCGACCATCCGCAGTTGATGCGCCGGCTCAGCGCCGGCATGGCGGCGCAGGACGGCCGGGCGGCGGTCGCGCGCTGGTGGGGCCGCTGACGCGACCCCGCCGATCAGCGATCAGCGATCAGGGCCGGGCGTCAAAAACCGCGTGCCACATCGACGCCGGCTGCCCGCGCGGGCCGTACCGGAAGCGCGCCGCTTCGCTCACCTGGTCGAAGCCGGCGTCGCCAATCATCCTTGTCATCGCCTGGGCACCGAAGCGCCACCAGATGTTGTCGCCGCGGCCGCCGTCGTACTGCATCAGCGGCAGGTCGCCATGGCGGTCGAGGTCGGGGTAGATGCAGTCGGAG
This sequence comes from Betaproteobacteria bacterium, assembly GCA_043755615.1. Taxonomy (GTDB): domain Bacteria; phylum Pseudomonadota; class Gammaproteobacteria; order Burkholderiales; family Burkholderiaceae_C; genus Rubrivivax. Next base: position 13,602 of record JAYUSP010000242.1, on the reverse strand, counting down.
ATCAGGGCCCGTCCGCGGGTCACGCTGCGCAGATTGCGCAAGGCCCGGGCGGGGTCGCGCAAGTGGAGCAACACATCGCCCAGATGCACGAGGTCGAACTGACCCAGCCGCTCGGGTGAAAGATCGTAGAGGTTGCAGTGCACATGCTGTACGCGCGAAGCGAGGACTTCATGGGCGACCGCGAAGCCGGCGCCAAAACGGCGATCGAGGTCGGCTTCACTCATGCGTTCGCGTTGACGGTAGGGCAAGTCGAGTTCACGCGCCGTCGCGATGTCCAGCGCCACCACCTCGGCCGCGCCGCGGCGCTCGAACTCGAACGACCAAAAGCCATCGAAGCAGGCCACGTCGAGCACCCGCATGCCATCGAGCCGGGCCGGCAGCCGGTAGTGATCGAGGATCGGGCGGTGATCGTAAAAACCCGGCGTCGCGACGCCGTGACCGAGATCGATGGTGTGGTACCAGCTCAAGGCGCTGACGCGGCGCGCCAGCGCCTGGCCGGCTTCGTCGAGCGGCGCGCTGACCATCGCCGGCAGCGGCGATGTCGGGATCAGCTGGCCATGGTCGTGGCTGGCCCGCCGCAGCCCACCCACCGGCACCGAGAGTTCGACGCCGGCCCGGCTGCGGTTGACAAATGCAGTCGCGTGGAGTCCGAGAAGGCGCAATTGTTTGGATGCCATGGCTTCGGCTTTCAGGGGCGGGCGATGAATGGGACGGTGCGCGCGGCAGGCGCCTAAAGCACCAGGCTGCGAAAACGCAGACTGCCGTAAAGCAGCGCTGCGAGCATCAGACACAGGCGCAATGCATTCAGACAGGCGCGGGCGCAGAACCACAGCAGCGCCACCGGGTTCAGGGTGCGCAAACGCTGTGCGGCGCGCGCCAGCAACAGCACCGGCGCGGCGATCAACCAAGCCGGCGCGCCGAGCGCCAGCACCAGCAACATCACCAGCCCGGCGGGCACGAGCCAGGCGCGCGGATAAAAAAACAGCCCGCCGCTGAGCAGACGCCCACGCAGGCCGGGATGGCGGCGCACCAGTTCGGGCAGCAGGAATATCCGCGTCGGGTCGAGCATCCAGCGCAGCAGGTCCTGTTGCTCGACCTCGTGCCAGACCGAGGCGTCGGCCGCGAAGCGGTGCTGGCCGCCGGCTTCGAGCACGCGCCAGGCAAAGTCGGTATCGGCGCATTCGACGGTTCGATCCAGCGGGTCGCGAAAGCTCAGGCTCTGGTCGAATCCACCGTGGTGCAGGAACACCGCGCGGCGCACAAAAAGGTTGGCGGTCGGGTAGCTCGGATGCTCCTGAAGATTTTCGAAAGTCACGCGCGACGTAAAGCGAACCGGCTGCTCGGGCTTGGCCCGCACCGGGCCGGTCGCAAACTCGATCGCCGGGTCGGCCATGACCTGCAGTCCCGCCTCCAGCCACTGCGGGTGCGGTCGGCAATCGCTGTCGGTGAACGCGATCAGGGGTGCGCTGGCCAGCGACACCCCGAGATTGCGTGCCGGCGCCGGGCCCTTGTTCTCGAGCGTTCGCGCCAGGCGCAGGTTCAGGCCGAAGCGCGCGCGCAAGACGTCGGCGACCGGCCCGAGATCCTCGGTCGAGCAGTTGTCGACGACCACCACCTCGAACAGCTCGCGGGCCAGCGACTGTGCGCCCAGGCCACTCAGGCAATCGGCAAGTTCCGCCGAACGGTTGAAAACCGGGATCACGACCGAGACCTGCAAGCGCGGTGGCTCAAGAGCTGCGAGCGGGACCTGGTCGGCGTGAGGAGGGGGCATGGGGGGGCAGACGCGGGCCGCGTTCGGCTTGAGGCCATCGCTTCGGTGCGAAGTTACCGCGACGGAGTCTAGCCGCAGGGCGCTTGCCGCTAGACTCTGCGCTGCCCATCAGTCAGTTATGGCCCTATGCGCATCGCAAGACCAGGACCACACGGCCCCCACCCAACGGCGACGCGCTGGCTCCTGGCCATCGCGCTGGTGAGTTTGTTGGCTGGCTGCGGCACACTGTCCGATCCCGAGGGCGGCGCCCGGCTCGAAGTGACCACCGAGGTGCTGAACGCGCTCAAGCGCTACGAGCACGCCTACCTGCTGCAGCCGGGTGACCAGCTCGAGGTCCATGTCTACCGCCACCCGGAGTTTTCGCGCAAATCCGTGGTCCGTGCCGACGGCATGATTTCGCTGCCGCTGTTGAACGAAGTCAAGGCTGCGGGCCAGACGCCGCGCGAACTCGCGGCACGCCTGAACGAGCTCTTCTCGGTGCGACTGAAACACGTCGATGTCTCGGTCATCGTCGAGAACCCGCCCGAGCCCACCGTGTACCTCGTCGGCCAACTCGGCGCACCGCGGGCGATGCCGCTGCGCCTGGCCAAGACGGTGGCCCAGGCGCTGGCGCAGTCGGGCGACGCGACCCGGTTCGCGGCATCGTCGTCGGTGTCGGTGATCCGGCTCAACGATGACGGTTTTCTCGAAGCCTTGAAGGTCCAGGTCAGCGGCGATCGGCCGTCCCAGGCCGAGGTCTATCTGGCCTTGAACGCCGTCGCACTGAAGGCCAACGACCTGATCGTCGTGCCGGAGAGCTACCGAAGCCAGGTCGTGCGCGCGTTGACCGACCTGAACACCTTGATGGCGCCGCTGTTCAACGTCATCGTGCTGCGCGACCTGACCCGCTGATGTCGACGAGTCCGACGCCGGAGGCGATTGCCCACCTGCCCCAGGCCGACACGTTCGAGTGGCGCGGCGCCTACCAGGCCATGCGCCGCGCGGCGGTCGGGCACCGCTGGGTGATCCTGCTGACGATGCTGCTGACGGTCGGCCTGGTGGCGACCTACATCTGGATCTGGCCGCCGACCTTCCAGGCCGAAGTCATGATCGCCGCCGATTCCGACAAGGACGTGTCGCGCACCTCGTTCTACCAGGGCTGGAATATCTTTCGCCGCGAAGCGCTGACCGACGAGGGCACCCTGATGATCAGCCCGCCGGTGCTCAAGGCGGTGGTCGAGCGCCTGGACCTGCGCTACGAGGACATGTACCACCCGTTCACCAGCTACGTCACCCATCTGTGGGGGCGCTCGTGGATCGGCCAGAACTACCGGCTCGTCAAGGCCTGGATCCTCGGCACGTCACCGAAAAAATACGACCTCTCGCCCGAGCAACTGGAGCGCTACAAGGTCTTGAGCGACTTCAGCGCCGGCGTCGCCGTGCGCCAGGTCGGCGAGGCCAACATCGGCCTGCTCATCGTCAAGGGCTCGAACGAGCGTTGCGCCGAAATCGCCAACGAGATCGTCAAGGTCTATTTCGAACAGCGCCGCGAACGTTATATCCGGGAGGCCGAACAATCGTATTCGAGCCTGTTGACGGAGGCCGACAAGACCGCCGCCGAACTGGCCCAGCTCGACCGCGAGATCAAGGCCTTCCGCTCCGACACCGACACGGTGTTCCTGTTCGAAAAGGACCGGGTCCAGATCGGCCAGTGGTTGACACTGCGCAGCGCCGTCACCGAGTTGCAGTCGCAGATCGCCGACCAGGAATCGACATTGGCGGTGCTCGACGCCCAGTTGCGGGGCGAAGCGCCGCGCTTGCTCAGCGACCGGGTCTTCAAGGACGATGCCACGAAGGAGCGGCTGGTCAAACTCGAACTCGGCCTGGCCGCGTTGCGCCAGCAGTTTCAGCCCAATGCGCCGGAGGTTCGCGATCTGGAGCAGCAGATCAGCGCGGCGACGGCGGACCTGGCGGACAACCGGCAACCGGTGGTCGTGCGCAACTCGCAGCGGGCTGGTGACGCCTACGAAATCCTGCGCAACAAACGCCTGGCCACCGAGTCCTTGCTCGCCGGGACACGCGCGGCGCTGAAGGTCAAACAAGACGAACTCGAACGTGTGCGAATGATTCTCGACCGGATCCCGGCAAAGATGCAGCTGAACCAGGAGTTTGAGCGCCGCCAGCGCACGCTGGAGACCAAGTCTGCCGGGCTGAACGACAAGCTGACCCTGGCCTCGGTCTCGATGGCCACCGCACGTTCGGCACCGCCGGCGATGCGCGTCGTCGAGGGTGCATCGGTGCCGGAAAAGCCGATCTGGCCGAATACCAAGCTGCTCATCGCGTCCGCGGCTGCCGGCGGCCTGGTGTTGGGTTTGTTCGGGGCTCTGTTGCTCGACCTGGTTTTCCTGCGCGCCAACCGCTGGCGGCTGGGCCGAACCGAGTCGCCGCATCGGCTGTTTGCCATCGTCGACCGCGACGATCGTTTTGTCGAACGTTTGTATTCGAGGCCCCGGCGTGACACGTGACTTTGACGGCCTGCGCAGCTGGTACGGGGGGCTGCGCGACGCGGTGTTGAAGGGGCGCGAACCGGCCTCGCGCACCTACCGCTACCTGGCGCGGCTGCTCGAACGCGATTTCGACACCAGCGCCGGCGGTAACTGTCTGGCCTTCTTTTCGCTCGACGACGACCGCATCGCTGCCGACACCGTGCTGCTGCTGGCTTATTGTCTTCGCAGCGAGCTCGACAGCCGCGTGCTGCTGATCGACGCGCGGGTCCGTGAGCTCGAGCTCGGCCTCAGCGGGCGCCTGCGGCTGGCGTCGGCGCCGGGCCTGCTCGACCTGCTGGGCAATGACGCCGATGCCGGCCGTGACCTCATCCAGCACACAGCGCAGGAAGGTGTCGACATCCTGCCCGCCGGCAAGGGCGACGGGTCGATCGATCGCGAGCGCCTGCAAGCGCTGTTGCAAAGCCTGAAGTCACGCTACCAGCATGTCCTGATGCAGACCGGGCCGGTCGCTGCCGACACACGCTATCTCGGCGCTGCGGCGCAGGCCGATGCTGTCTTCGTGGTCGTGCAGGAGCACCAGACCCTGATGCGCTCGATCAGCGACTGCCAGAACCTGATGCACAACAACGGCATTGCCGATGTCCGCGTCATCCTGGCGGGGGAGGCGGGGTAGCCTGCAGATGCGCCGCGCCGACCAGCGTCCCGCGGCCGCGCCGATGTCGGCGCTGATGCCGGTCCTGGTGATCGCGGCGATGGGCCTGTGGGGCGCGCTGCTGGTGATCGTGGCCTTCAGCGCCGACCGGCTCTACGCGCTGGCCCTGCTCGCGGCCACGATGTTGCCGGTGGCACTTTCTGCGGTGCGCAACACCCGGCTGTTCCTGCTCGTGGGCATGGTGTTCACCGCGATCCTGGGCCTGTCGATCAATTTCAATCGCCGCGTGCATGTCGGCGGGGCGCCGTCTTTCAGCATCGATGCCGTCGACTTCTTCATCGTGCCGCTGCTCGTGTTTCTGGCCCGCGACCTGCTCTTTGGCTACCGCCGCGGATTGCGCCTGCCGGCGGTATCGATGTGGTGGCTGGCGCTGGCAGCACTCGGTCTGGTGTCGATGCTGGCCGGGCCCTTTCGCCTGCTGCCGCTGTTCGAGATGGTGCGCATGCTGAAGTGCTGGCTGCTGTTTGTGGTCATCGTCAACGAGTGCGTGCGCGAGCGGCATTTCCAGTATGTGCTGGCCGCGCTCGGCGCCGGCCTGGCCATGAATATCGCCATCGCCTTGCTGCAGTACGTGCTCAAACGCGGCCTCGGGCTGGAGGCCTTGGGCGAGCCGGCCAACGACACCGTGACCGGCGCCAACCATGGCGTCTACCTCAGCACCTCGGGGGTCTACCGCGTGTCCGGGCTGGTCGGCCACCCGAACCTGTTCGGTGCCTACCTGGCGATGCTCATCCCGCTGCTGCTGGCTTCGTTGTTCACCAACCAGCGGCCGCGCGTCAGAGCCGCATTGGCGATCTTGTCAGGGGTCGCCACGGGGGTCTTGTTGCTGACCCTTTCGCGCACCGCCTGGGCCGCGTTTGCGGCCGCCATGGCGGTGCTCGCGGCGGCCCTGCTTTTGCACCCGGCCCTGCGCGGCCGCTACCCGAAGCTGAAGGTCACGATGCTGGCCTTGCTGGCCATCGGCGCTGTGGTCGCCGCGCCCCTGGTCATCCTGCGTTTGACCGGCAGCGACCCCGGCGCCCTGGACTTCCGTCGGCAGTGGGTCGACGTGGCGCTGAAAATGGTCCAGGCCAAGCCGATCTTCGGCTTCGGCCTCAACGGCTTCTCTTTTCACATCGTCGGCTACACACCCTACAGCACCGCACGCCTGACCGAAATCTTCGGCCCGATCTGGCCCGTGGTCCACAACGTCTATTTGCTGGTCTGGGCTGAGCAGGGCACCGTCGGCCTGCTCGCGCTGGTGGCGTTCAAACTGCATCTGCTGTGGCTGGGGTTGAAAAACCTGCTCTACCGCGTCAGCGAGCGCGTTTTCATGGTCAGCGTCGGCGCGCTGTGCGCGCTGGTGGCGATGATCGTCGACGGCTTCGGCAGTTTTTACTTGAAGGTGCCTGCGCCAGCGCGGATTTTCTGGGTCATCGCCGGCCTGATCGTCGCAGCGGCCTACTGGAACCGGGCCAACGCCGGCTTGCGCGCGCCCGGTCAAAGGCCGACTTCGGCGCCGACGTGGCCTTGAAATCGCCTCGCCTGGCCCCGGCCGGCCCGTGGGCGAATGTCGCTGGCCGGCTGACCGGCGCGGCGTTGGCGTTTGTGCTGCAGATCGTGCTGGCAAGAACCATGACGCAATCCGGCTTCGCCGAGGTCGCGGTGATTCTGGCCTGGGTCGGGATCGCCACCGCCTTGAGCACGCTGAGCATGCCGCTGGTAGTCGTGCGTTACACGGCCGAATATCTCGAACTCGGTCGGGTGGCGCATGCCCACGGCGTGTTGCGCTTCGCCGCTTGGAGCACCCTGACGGCGGCATCGCTGCTGGCGGCGCTGGGCCTGGCCGGCATTGCCGCCGGCTGGGTCGCGCCGGGCCGCGCCGACCGCGACGCGATGGCCGTCGGCGCGTTGTTGCTGCTGCCGATGGCGGCCTCGGCGCTTGCCGCCGGCTGGCTCCAGGGCCTGAAGCAGGTCTTGAGCGCCGAACTGCTGGCCAACGTCGGCCGCCTTTTGATGGTGCTCGCCGGCCTGCTGGTTTTCAGCGGGATCCACGACGCGGCCTTGCCGCCGATCGTCGTGCTGGCGCTGCAATGCGGTGCGGCGACGCTTTCGGTGGCGGCCTGCGTGCTCTGGGGCTGGCGCCACCGGCCGGCCGGCTGGACAACTGCGGCGCCGGCCTTCGAGTTGCCGATCTGGCGCCGCGCCGCGGCGGGTTTTCTGCTGGTCATGCTTGCCGCGGCGCTGCAGGAACGGATCGACCTGCTGGCGCTGGGTTGGTTCGGGGCGACCAGCGACATCGCGGTTTATGCCGTTGCATCGCGCTTCACTCAGACGGTGCTGCTCGCGGCGCAGGCCGTGGCGGCCACGCTGGCACCCGAGTTTTCGGCCCGCATGGCCGACATCCGGGCCGGGCGGGCGGCGCAGGCGCAGGCGCTGGTGCGCCGGGCCGGACGCCATGTGGCGCTCGTGGCCGTCGGCGCGTTGATCGTGTTCGCAGCCACCGGGCCGTGGTTGCTGGCGCCGTTCGGGGCCGACTATCTGCCGGCCCGCTGGCCGATGCTGATCGCGGTTGCGGGGCTTGTTTTGGCGTCGCTGTTCGGCCCCGCGGTATTTGTCGCCACGCTGCTCGGGCACGCCCGCATCGGCGTGGCCAGCTTGCTGTTGTCGAGCCTGGTCAATCTCGGCTTGAGCGTGGTGCTGGTGCCAAAATTCGGCGCCGTCGGGGCGGCGCTGGCCACCGCCACGTCCTACATCGGTGCGGCGGCGCTGGCCTGGGCCTGGACGCGCAGGGTCACCGGCATCGACTGCGGCATCTTGGCGCGCGCCAAGTGAGTGCATGCTGGCACCGACCCGCAGCCCCGGCAAGCCACTGAAACATGGGGGATATGGGGCTGCGGAGTTGCGGCGGCGCAAAGCCCCGCCGATACTGCGCCGCTGGGAAGCCGCACGCCGGCTGAGCGACCGCCAAAAGTCACAAGTCACAAGCCACAAGTATTCGAGGGAGTGCAACGATGAAGGTTTATCTCGGCGACCTGCGCTACAACTACTCGGGGGTGCTGGCCAACGACTGCATGCCTCTGGGCGTGGCCTACATGAAGGCGGTGATGGACCGCGAGAACCCGGGCGGCAGCATCGACAGCCGCCTGTTCGTCTACCCGGAAAAACTGGCCGACGCCATCCGGCGCGAACCGCCCGACGTTTTGATGCTGTCCAACTATGTTTGGAACGAAGCCCTCAGCCACTACTTTTTTCGTCTCGCCAAGCAGCTCAACCCGAAGGTCCTGACCGTGATGGGCGGGCCGAACATTTCCCTCGAATCGGAGCGCCAACGCAGTTATGTCGATCGTCATCCGGCGCTCGACGTCTACGTGCTCGGCGAGGCTGATTTCCTGGCCAACGAAATTGTCCTGACCTATATGGACGTCGGCCTGTCGGCCGCGCGGCTGGGCGACGGCGGTCTGCCCTCGAGCGTGGTGCGCCGCTCCGACGGCAGCACCGCGATCGACGATGTGCGGCCGCGCCACTACGTCGTCGAGGAGATCCCCAGCCCCTTCCTGAACGGCACCCAGGACGAGTTCTTCGACGGCAAGCTCGCGCCGATGATCGAGACCAATCGCGGCTGCCCCTTCACTTGCACGTTCTGCGTGCAGGGCACGCGCTACTACTCGAAGGTGCACAACTTCCCGGTCGAACGCATCAAGGACGAGATCCGCTACATCGCCAAACGCATCAAGCAGTTCTCTCCGAATATGGGGACGCTGCGAATCGCCGACTCCAACTACGGCATGTACGAACGCGATATCGAAATCAGCGAATGCATCGGCGAGATGCAGAGGCAGTACCGCTGGCCGACCTTCATCGACGCGACCACCGGCAAGAACAAGGCCGACCGCATCATCAAGAGTGTCGAAAAAGTCGGCGGCGCGTTGGTCCTGTATCAAGCGGTGCAGTCGCTTGACGAGGATGTGCTGCGCAAGGTCAAACGCTCCTCGATCAAGCTCGACGCCTACAAGACCCTCGAAGTGCATATGCGCGGGCGCGGCTTGCGATCGACATCGGACTTGATCCTGGGCCTGCCCGGCGAATCGCTGAAGAGCCACCTCAAGGGCCTGCACACGCTGCTGGACAGCAACATCCATCAGATGCACAACTTCCAGGCGATGATGCTCAAGGGCGCCGAGATGGAGTCGCTGGAGTCGCGCGAAATGTTCAAGTTCGACACGCGCTTCCGTGTCCTGCCCAAGAACTACGGCGTTTACGGCGACGAGAAGGTTTTTGACGTCGAAGAAATCATCGTCGCCACCGACACCCTGCCCTTCGAGGATTACATCCTCTGTCGCAAATGGCATCTGGTGAGCAGCGTGTTCTGGAACGACGGCTGGTTCGAGGACGTCGTGCGCTACACCAAGCGTTGCGGCATTGCCAACTCCGAATGGTGGTCGCGCATGCTGCCGGCGATCGAAAACGGCTCGCCCGCGGTGCGCGAGTTTCTGGCCGAGTTTGTCGCCGAGACCGAGGGCGAGCTCTTCCCGACCCGGGAGGCCTGCGTCGAGTTTTATTCGCGCGATGAAAACTTCGAAAAACTGCATCGCGGCGAGATCGGCGACAACTTGATGTACCGCTACCGTGCGATCGCATCGTTTTTCCTCTGGGACGAGATCTGCACCTGCGCGATGGCCGCCACGCGCGAGCTGCTGCAGGCCAAGGGCGTGGCCGACGCGACACCCGACTTCGATGTGTTCTGGCGCGACTTCACCGCGTTTGTCCGCCACAAACATGCCAGCGGGCGCGAGCGCGCAGCCTTGCTGGCTGGCGTCGACGCGACCCTGCGCTACGACATCGCGGGCTGGTTGGCGCAGCACGATCTCGGCGACCTGGCCGACTGGCGCCTGGAGCGGCCCGAGGCCTTCCGCTTCGAACTGTCGGACGAAGGCCGGCGCGAACTCGACGCCGCGCTCAATGTGTGGACGCTGCACATCAAGGGCCTGACCAAGATGGTCACCCGCATCAATGTGGACTGGCAGGTTCGCAGCTGCGCGCGACTCGCCGAGCCTTCGGCGGCCACCGCCTGACGCGTGACACCGGCGCCCGCCGTTCCTGCGCGGCGGTCGACCGGCCTGGCTGGCCTCGGTGACCTTCAGTACGCGTTGCTGTCGCCAACGACCCGGAAGGCGGTCAGCCACAAAATGCGCAGGTCCAGCCAGATGGACCAGGCGTCGATATATTCCAGGTCGTAGCGGATCCGGCTGCGCATCTTTTCTGGCGACTCGGTTTCGCCACGCAGCCCGTTCACCTGGGCCAGGCCGGTGATGCCGGGCCGGACCTTGTGCCGCAGCATGTAGCCGGGGATCACCCGCCGCTGCGCTTCGTTCAAGGCGACCGGATGCGGCCGGGGTCCGACCATCGACATGCTGCCGTTCAGAACGTTGAAGAGCTGCGGCAGTTCGTCGAGCGAGGTTCGCCGCAGCCAGGCGCCGAACGGCGTGACGCGCGTGTCGGCCCGCTGGGCCTGCTGCAAGCTGCGCCGGCCGTCCTCGACGACGGTCATCGAGCGGAACTTCCACATCATGAATTCGCGTCCGTCCAGACCGTAACGTGGCTGACGAAAAATTGCCGGGCCTGGCGATCCGCGTCGGATGGCCACCGCAATCGCCAGCATCGGCAGCGCGACCAGCGCCAGCGCGAGGGTCGCCGTCACGATGTCCAGGGCCCGCTTTTGCAACGCATCCACACCGTGATGCGGGCTGTCGATGAGGCTGAGCACGGGCATGCCACCAACAACTTCCCATTGCGCACGCAGCAGTCCGAACGACGAGAAGTCGGGCACGTAGTAGACCGTGACCGTGGAGTCTCTAAGCTCCTCGATCAAGGCCTGGATGCGCACCTCGGCGCGCAGGGGCAGCGCGATGTAGACGATATCGATTTCGCCGGATCGCGCCCGCCGGACCAACTCGGCGGTACTGCCATCGATCACCAGTGCCGGCTCGGTGCGGTCGGCAGCCGGCGCCCGGTCATCGAAACAACCGACGAGCACGACGCCCATCCACGCGTTGCGGCGCACCAGCGCCGCGATGCCGCGACCGGCATGCGTGGCGCCGATGATCGCGGCGGCGCGGAAGTTGCGGCCATGCCTGCGCAGCGCCCTCAGCGCCAGGCGCGCCGCGACGCGCAACCCGGCCATCGCGGCCAGCGACATCAGCGCCCAGGCCGCAAACATCGAGCGCGACAAGGGCCGCCAGGTGTCAAAAAGATAGCCGAATGCAAACACGGTGAGCATGGCGACCAGCCAGCTCACCGCAATGAGCCGGATCTCGTGGACCAGCCCCACCATGCGCCATGACTTGTAGAGCGGGCGCTGGCTGGCGGCCACCGTGAACGCACCGAGCGCGCACAGCGCCACCAACAACATGCCGTCGTGCCAGGCGGCACCGGTGGTGTGCGCTGCCAATCGCAGGCCACCAAAAATCAGCAGCGCGTCGACGACACGCAAAGACTCGACCAGCACGGCGCCATGTTTCTGGACCCAGCCCCGGCTCGCGCCTTGACGGTATTTCAGGTCCGACGGGCGCACGGGCATCGCTGCATTGTAGGGAGGCATCGGCGTCGGCAAGCACTTCCCGAACCACCGATTCGTGGTGGGTGCGGTGTCTGCAATGACTGCACCAGCGCAGCCCCCGAGGCGGGCCCGACGCGGCATCACGATGGGATGGCGCGCCTTGACTTTGGTCGGCGCTGGCATGTGATCCCGGCGCACTTGCCGGCAACCCCGGGCAAACACGCCCCGGCTGCGGGATCGCCAGCCCGCGCAAAACCACGCATAGTGCCAACTGCACAAATCTCGCTGAGGTCTTCGCGGCCCGGCATCCAACGCTCAAGGAGGATCGTCATGCAGGTCGTGATCTTGGCTGGTGGCCGCGGGACCCGCGCCTATCCGTTCACCGAATACCTCCCGAAGCCGATGATGCCGGTGGGCGGCAAACCGATCCTGGTGCAGATCATGAATCTGTTTGCGGCCCAGGGCCACAACGAGTTCATCCTGTCGATCGGGCACCGCAAGGAAGTCATCCTCGACTACTTTGCCGGCCGCAGCTCCGACCTCGATATCACCATCGTCGATACCGGCGAGGACACCGATACCGCCGGCCGCATCCACCATTGCCGCCACCTGCTGCGGGACCAGTTCATGGCCACTTACGGCGACGGCCTGAGCGACGTGCCGATCCAGCGCTTGGTCGACTTTCATAACGGCCACGGTGGCCTGGTCACGCTGACCAGCGTGCCGCTGGTGTCGCAATACGGCACCGTCGACTTCGACGACACCCAGCGCGTCACCGGCTTTCGCGAGAAACCCAAGCTGCGCCAGCACTGGATCAATGCCGGATTTTTTGTCATGAACAAGGCCGTCTTCGACCGCTGGGAGGGCAACAATCTAGAGCGTGAAGTGTTCCCACGGTTGGTGGCCGATGGCATGCTGTACACCTACCGTCACGATGGGTTTTTCAAGTCGATGGACACTTACAAAGACCAGCAGGAGCTTGAAGAAATGCTCGGCAACAGCCAGCTCGTCCCGGGGCTGGGCGCGCAGCCCCAAACGAGCCGACACTTCAGATACTTTGGGCAGCAGGAGTTGGAGGCTGCGCACAAAGCGGCCGCTGGCGAATACATAACAGCGACGACATAGCAGACAGGAGACGCGTGCATGGGCCAGCCGAATTTCTGGGTTCACCGCAACGTATTTGTCACCGGGGCGACCGGCTTCCTCGGCCGCTGGGTGGTGGCGGCGTTGAACCGCGATGGTGCAAACGTCGTCGGCCTGGTGCGCGATGGCTCGCGCGTCGAGCGTGATGCGGGCATCGCCGGATCGGCATGTTCGAACATCGTGTTCGGCTGCCTGGAAGACCAGGCCCTGTTGCTGCGTGCGATCAACGAGTACGAGATCGACACCGTCTTCCACCTCGGTGCGCAGCCCATTGTCGGCGTCGCCAACCGCAACCCGACGTCGACTTTTGAGGCCAATATCCGGGGCTCGTGGAACCTGCTCGAGGCCTGCCGCCTGGTGGCCACGGTGCGAAGAGTCGTCGTCGCGTCGAGCGATAAGGCCTACGGCGCCCAGCCCGTGCTGCCCTATGACGAGTCGATGCCGCTGCAGGGAATGCATCCCTACGATGTCTCCAAGAGCTGCACCGACCTGATCGCGCAGACCTACCACCACACCTACCAGACGCCGGTGTGCATCACCCGCTGTGGCAATTTTTTCGGCGGCGGTGACCTCAACTTCAGCCGCATCGTGCCCGGCACGATCCGTTCGGTCCTGGCCGGCGAGGCGCCGGTCATCCGCAGCGACGGCAAGATGATCCGCGACTATGTGTACGTGCGCGACGTGGCTTCGTTTTATCTTCACCTGGCGCAGGCGATGGACGACCGCGCCCTGCACGGCCACGCCTTCAACTACAGCACCGAGAGCCAGCTCAGCGTGCTCGACATCACCCGCATGATCCTGCGCCTGGCCGGCCGCGAAGATCTCGAGCCGGTGGTGCTGAACGAGACCAAGGGCGAGATCGCGCACCAGTACCTCAGCGCCGCCAAGGCACGCGCGATGCTGGCCTGGTCCCCGCGCGTTTCGATCGAGCAGGCGCTGGCCGAAACGATCG
>JAYUSP010000241.1:0-5661 GCA_043755615.1 Betaproteobacteria bacterium | reverse complement strand
AGGGCAATTCGATGCCGACGGCAACTACCGCCTGCGCCTGCCGTACGCCGACCCGCGCGAGCTGGTGATGGACATCCTGCGGCATGTGCCAGAGGTGGCGGTTTTGGGGCCCGCCGGGTTGCGCGAGTTGGTGGCCGAGCGCCTGCGGTTTCGCCGCGACGTGGCCGTGAGGCAGGCTGCGCTCGACGGTGAACAGATCCGACGCACTGGCAACGGCCACGCCACCGCGCAACAGGACCTTCAAGCCCTCGATCACCTCGGCGGACAGGCACGACAGGTTGGCCAGAGTGCGCTTGCGAATACGGCCGTCCTCGCGCCAGGACTCGCGCAGCAGCACTGCGGGCGGAGAGTTGCGGTTGGGGACCGACTCGACATACATGGGCAACACTGACAAGACATGTCATTGCGCTTATCAAGACAAATGTGACTAATTACATGGGTACATATCGAGGCAAGAAAAAGGCCGTAACCCGCATGAACGCTGGGCTACGGCCGGATCAGAGGGCCAAAGTTCGGCTTAATCGGGCGCGCGTGGATTGAAACATGTTTGCTCCCAGCAAAGATGCCCCGCAGCGCGTCGCGCGCCCCTCACAGGGCGCGCGAGGGTTGAAACGACGAGCTCGACCTGATGCTGGCCGACGTGGATAGTCTCGCGCGCCTTACAGGGCACGCGAGGCTTGAAACACCCACGACGATGCGATTGCCCGAAAGGTTCGACGGTCGCGCGCGCCTCACGGCGCACGTGTGGATTGAACCGCCACAGCCCTGTCGACGTCCCGCGTTGCAAGGCGAAAGGCTCGCCTTGCACGCCAAGGCATCCCGCCGTCGCCGCTCACCGCACCCTGCGCACGCCGTCACTGTCCCGCAGCCGCCCGGGCTACTTCGCGCAGCCGCAGCACCCGCCGCTGCACCTTGCCGGTGGTGGTCATCGGCAGGGCGTCGATGAACTCGATCTCCTTGGGATATTCATAAGGCGCGAGCTTGCCGCGCACATGCTGCTGCAGCTGCTCGACGAGCGCGGCGTTGCCTGCAAAACCGGGCGCGAGCACGACAAACGCCTTGACCACGGCACCACGTTCTGCGTCCGGCTTGGGCACCACCGCGGCGTTCAGCACCGCCGGGTGTTTGACGAGGCAGTTTTCGATCTCGCTCGGCCCGATGCGGTAGCCCGCGGCCTTGAACATATCGTCGCTGCGGCCCTGGTACCAAAGACACCCGTCAGCGTCCATCACCGCCATGTCGCCGGTGCGGCACCAACTGTCGTCGGCGCTGCCGGTGAACTTGGCCCGGGTGGCCTCGTCGTTTTTCCAGTAGCCCAGAAAAAACACCGGGTCGAGGTCGCCATGCACATCGCGCCGGTGCACCGCCACATCACCCGGCATACCGCGTGGGCACTCGATGCCGTCGTCGTCGATGACCGCGACGCGGTGTCCGGGGTAAGGCCGGCCCATGCTGCCGGCACGCGCCGGCCAGCCGGGTGCGACACGGCCATCGTTGTCTAACGTTCGAGTGCAGTTGCCGACGATGTAGTTGATCTCGGTCTGACCGAACATCTCGTTGACGATCACCCCGAGTTCATCGCGGCAGTAGCCGAAGACCGCGTCACCGACCGCCTCGCCGGCACTCATGATCGCTTGCAGATGCAGCCGGTAGGGCCGAGGCTGGTGCCGCCGCGGCGAAGGCACCGCCTTCATCATCGCCTTGAGTGCAGTCGGGAACAAGAAGCTGTGTGTGACGCGCCAGCGCTGCATCAGCTCGAACGCCCGCTCGGCCGAGAAACGGCCCTGGTAAGCGACGATCTCGCGGCCGAAATACAGGGTCGGCAACAACGCGTCCATCAGGCCGCCGGTCCAGGCCCAGTCGGCGGGTGACCAGAAGACGGCTTTCGCCGCACGTCGGTTTGGTCGGCCCGCCGCAGCAGCGACCAGCGGAAACCAATTCTGGCTGCACACAAAACCGCTCAGGTTGCCGATCAGCGCGCGGTGCGGCACCAAGGCGCCTTTGGGTGGGCCGGTGGTGCCGCTGGTGTAGATCAATACCGCAGCATCGTCGGCCTGCGTGCGCATCGGCTCGAAGCTGGCTGCCGATGCCACGAGCGCAGGGTCCCAATCCAGGTCGCCGCGGCCTTGCGCGCCGCCGACGGCGATCAGGCAGCGCAGGCCGCGTGTTGCGGCGCGTGCTGCAACCAAGTTGTCGATGGCGGACTCATCGACGATCGCCAGCACTGCTTCGCTGTGCTGGAGCCGGTACTCCAGCGCGTCGGGGCCAAAGAGCATCGACAGCGGCATCGCCACCGCGCCGAGCTGGTAGACCGCGATATGCGCCGCGGCGGTCTCGAACCGCTGCGGCATCACGATCGCGACCCGGTCGCCACGCTGCACGCCCTGCTGGCGCAGCACATTGGCCAGCCGGTTGGCCGCGGCTTGTAGGTCAGCGTAGGTAAAAGCGGCGACACGGCCGTCTTCATGCTCCCAGCGGATCGCCACCGCCTGCGGTGTCTGCCGCGCCCAGCGGCTACAGCAGGCCTGCGCGATATTGAAGTCCGCCGGCACCTGCCAGCGAAATGCGGCGTGGATCGCGGCGTGGCGGTCGTCGGTCATGTCGACCGCCACGCCTTCATCGGCCGAAATCCGCCAGCGCGTCACCCGCGACACGGCAGATGCGCCATTCGGGTAGCAGCTTGGCGCCCATCTTTTGATAGACCGCGATCGCGTCGACGTTCCAGTCGAGCACGCTCCACTCGAAGCGGCCGCAGCCGCGTTCGCGCGCCAGCGCTGCCAGGTGCATCAACAACGCGCGGCCGATGCCAACGCCGCGGTGTGCCGGCTGCACATAGAGGTCTTCGAGGTAGAGCCCGGGCAGCCCCAGAAAGGTCGAGAAGTTGGTGAAGAACAGCGCAAATCCGACGATCGCGCCGGCGCGCTCGGCGACCACCGCCTGTGCCGCCGGCTGCACGCCAAAAAGCTGCGACGCCAGGCCTTGCGGCGTGACCACGCACAGGTGCGCGAGTTTTTCGAAATCGGCCAGCTCCTGGATCAGGCCGACGATGGCGCCCTCGTCGCCCGGCACTGCTGCACGCAATACCGTCGATGTCGGGCGCAGTGTTTCAAGGGGCATCTGGTGGCCTGTTTGACGGGGTGTCTGCATCGCCGGATTGTCGCGTGTCCGGGCCTGGTGCCTCAAGTTCGGCGCTGCGCCACCGAAACAAGCAGGAGTAGGCAGGCGTGCGCCGTTCGGCAATTCGGCGGGCGCGGCCCCGCCAAGTGAAAGAAACTCCCATGCGCTACACACCGTTGTCCGTCGTCAGCAGCCGCGTCACCGTCGGGGCGCCACTGCCCTTCAACGTCTACAACGACGACCACACCTTGCTGTTGGCGCGCGGCCGCCGTATCGACAGTGACGCGCAATGGCAAGCCCTGATCCAGCGCGGCACTCTGGTCGACCTGGCCGAACTGCACCGCAGCGCCGACGCCGTGCGCCACGCCCCGGCGGCACTGTTGCCCGCGATGTGGACCGACGGCATGGACCGGGTTGCACGCGCGCTGCGCCAGACCAATGCCGAGACCTTCCGCGAGGCGCTCGACGAAGCCACCGAGCCGGTGGCGGCCTTGATCGACCGTGACCCCGACCTGGCGATCTTTCAGGTGCTGCGCCAGGACACCAGCACGCATATGCAATACGGGGCCAACCACGCGGTGCATACCGCCATCGTGACCCGACTCGTCGCGCTGCGCCTGGGTTGGAGCGAGGACGACACCACGCGCGCCTTCAAGGCCGCGCTGACGATGAACCTGTCGATGCTCGACTTGCAGGGCCGCCTGGCCGAACAGGGCCGAGCGCCGACCGAACAACAGCGCCGCGAGATCCGCGAGCACCCGCAGGCCAGCCGCGAACTGCTCGAGATGGCCGGTGTAGGCGACCCGATGTGGCTGCTCGCGGTCGAGCAGCATCACGAAGAACCCGATGGCCGCGGATACCCCGCGGGCATCACCGATGTCTGCGAGATGGCCACCCTGCTGCACCGCGCCGATGTCTACAGTGCCAAGCTCAGCGCCCGAGGCGGGCGCGACGCGATGGCCGCTGACCGCGCCGGGCGCGAGATCTTCATGAGCGACCCGTCGAGCCCGATCAACGCCGCGCTGGTCAAGGAGCTGGGGGTCTATCCGCCGGGCTGTTTTGTCTCGCTGGCCTCAGGCGAGACCGGCATCGTCGTCAAACGCGGGCCGACCGTGATGGCGCCGGTCGTCGCCGCGATGACCAACCGCTACGGCGAAGTCCACCCCGAGCCGGTGCGCCGCGATACGTCGCAGCCGGCACATGCCATCGTCGGCGTGCTCGCCGCGCGCAGCGTCAAGGTGCGGGTGGCGCCAGCGGTGCTTGCGGCGATGTCGGCGGCCTGAGAGTCAGCGGCGCGCGCCGCGACCATCGGCGCTGAGCACCACGTCGCAGGTTTGACAGCGCAGCGGCGGCGCCTGGCCTACAGTGCAGGTATGCGCCTGCGCGGCCGCCCGAAAGGCGAATACCGCAGTGCGCAGCACGAAGGTACACCCATGAGCTCGCCCACCGCCTACACACCCCGCCGCAAGGCCCGATCGTTGTTTGTCCCGGTGCGTGGCCTGCAATACCACGTCCAGGCCTGGGGCGACGAGTCGCTGGTCACGCCGCAGCGGCCGCCATTGTTTTTGCTGCACGGCTGGATGGACGTCGGCGCGTCGTTCCAGTTTGTCGTCGATGCGCTTGCCGCAGCCGATGGTTTTGAGCGTTATGTACTTGCCCCCGACTGGCGCGGGTTCGGGCTCACCGACAACCTCGCCGGGGCCGACAGCTACTGGTTTGCCGATTACCTGGGCGACCTCGATGCGCTGGTCGATGCGCTGACCGATTTGCCGACCGTTGCGCTGGCCGGCGCGCAGGCAGAAACGCCGGCGGCTGGCACGCTGGCGCAGATCGACCTCGTCGGCCACAGCATGGGCGGCAATGTCGTGATGAGTTATGCCGGCGTGCGCCCGGCGCGCATCCGCCGCCTCGTGAATCTCGAAGGTTTTGGCATGCCGCGCACCGAGCCGCGGCACGCGCCGAAGCGGCTGGTGCAATGGCTCGACGAGCTGAAGGCACCGCAGGCGCTGAAGGACTACGCCGATCTCGACGCTGTGGCGGCGCGCCTGACCAAGACCAACCCGCGCCTGGCAGCGGACAAGGCGGCCTGGCTCGCGCCACGCTGGTCGCGCCAGACTTCTGGCGGCCGCTGGCAGATCCTGGGCGACCCGGCACACAAACGCATCAATCCGGTGCTCTACCGGGTCGAAGAGCTGCTCGAGATCTGGAAGCTGATCACGGCGCCGCTGCTGTGGGTCGAAGGCGATGGCAACGACCTCGACAAGTGGTGGGGCGGACGCTATACAAAGGCCGAATTCCACCAACGCCTGGACAGCGTCGCGCAGGTCAGCCGGCAACAACTCAAGGACTGCGGCCACATGCTGCACCACGACCAGCCGCAGGCGCTGGCGCGGCTGCTGGCGGCGCATCTCGGCGCTTGAATCAACGCGCGAACTGGCAGGTCAAGGGGCCAGCGAGCTGGCCTTCAATCGGCGCATGCGAAAATCGGCCGATGGAAATCGAAGACATCAACGCCATCGGCTCGCTGCTCGCCGATCTGACGGC
>JAYUSP010000240.1:0-5692 GCA_043755615.1 Betaproteobacteria bacterium | reverse complement strand
GTTCAGATACAGCAAGCTCGGCATCGCGATGCAGGCCTCGTCGCAGAACCAGCTCGCGGCGTATTACATGGGCATCCCGGTGCAACGGCTGAACGCCTTGGTCTGGGCGCTGGCCGCGGCCGTGGCGGCGATCGCCGGCATCCTGTTGGCGCCGATCACGTTTGTGCACGCGAACATGGGCTTCATCGGCTTGAAGGCATTTCCGGCGGCGGTGGTCGGCGGCTTTGGCAGCCTGCCCGGTGCGATCGTCGGCGGCCTCGTGATCGGCATCGTCGAATCGCTGTCGGGCTTTTATATGGCCGACGGCTTCAAGGACATCGCCGCCTATGTCGTGGTGCTGATCATGCTGATGCTCAAGCCGAACGGTCTGTTTGGCGAGCGCCTACGCAAAAAAGTCTGAGGACGCACCGACACCATGCGCTTTGTCTTCAAGACCGACTACGGGCAGGACATCAACCTGGCCAAACATGCCGGGCATGTGTTCTGGTATTCGGCGCTGGCGCTGCTGCTCGTTGCCGCGCCCTGGTTGTTTTCGGAGTATTGGTTGGCGCAGGTCACCTTCGTGCTGATCTACGGCGTGGTCGGCCTGGGGCTGATGCTGCTGGCCGGCTACACCGGCTTGTTCTCGCTCGGGCACGCGGCGTTTCTGGGCGTTGGCGCCTACACGCAGGCGGTGCTGACCAATGCCGGGCTGCCGTTTCCGCTGGCCCTGGTCTGCGCCGCTGGCCTGTCGGCGGCGGCCGGCGTCGTCGTCGGCCTGCCGGCGCTGCGAGTGAAGGGCATCTACCTGGGCATGGCCACGCTGGCCTTCGGTTTTATTCTCGAAGAAGTTTTTGCGCGCTGGGAATCGGTCACCGGCGGCAACGCCGGGCTGACGGTGAAGACCCCCGATGTATTTGGCTGGGCGGTCGACAGCGGGGTCGAGTTCTACTTTCTGTGCCTGGTGGTCACCGTGATCTGCACGCTGGGCATCCTGAACCTGCTGCGCGCGCCGACCGGGCGCGCCTTTGTCGCCGTGCGCGACTCTGAGATCTCGGCGCAGAGCATGGGCATCCAGTTGTCGACGACCAAGACCTTGTCATTTGCGATCTCGGCGGCGCTGGCCGGCATTGGCGGCGCGCTGTACGCCCACAACATCCGCTTCCTGTCGCCCGACCAGTTCAACATCATCCAGTCGATCGACCTGTTGCTGATGGTCGTGATCGGCGGGCTCGGCTCGATCCACGGTGTCTTTTTCGGCGCGATTTTCCTCATCACGATGCCGCAGCTGATCTCGGCGATGAAGGACTATCTGCCCGGCGGCATCGCCGACGCGCCGGGTTTGAAGGCAACGATCTATGGCGTCGTGCTGGTGCTGTTCGTGCTCTTCGAGCCGATGGGTCTATACGGCCGCTGGCTGAAGATCCGCACCTTCTTCCAGCTCTTTCCTTTCTACCGCAAGGGCATGTTCAAGCGGCAGAAGTCGTTCCAGAAAAGCGACCGCCTGAAATGACCGGCGCTACACCGCTGCTGTCGGCGAAGAACCTGAGCGTGCGCTTTGGCGGCGTGCTGGCCGTCAATGGTGTGAGCTTCGATGTCCACGAAGGCGAGGTCTTCACCCTGATCGGCCCCAACGGCGCCGGCAAGACGACGGTGTTCAACCTCATCAGCCGCATCTACCAGCCGACCACCGGCACGATCCACTACCAGGGGCGCGAGATCACGCAGGTCGCGCCGCATGCGATCGCCGCGCTCGGCATCGCGCGCACTTTCCAGAATATCGAGCTGTTTGAACATGCGACGGTGCTGCACAACCTGCTCATCGGGCGGCACCGGCATCGTTGCACCGGTTTTGTCAGCGAGCTGCTTTTCACAGGCCGCGCGCGCGCCGCTGAAGTGCAGGCGCGGCGCAAGGTCGAGGAGGTGATCGACTTCCTGAACCTGCAGCATTACCGCGACACGATGGTCGCCGGCCTGCCTTATGGAGTGCGCAAGGTCGTCGAACTCGCCCGCGCGCTGGCCACCGAGCCCAAGCTGCTGCTGCTCGACGAGCCGTCTTCGGGGCTGAACGTCGAAGAGACCGACGACATGGCGTTCTGGATTCAGGATATCTGCCACGAGTTGGGTGTCACGGTGCTGATGGTCGAACACGACATGACGCTGGTTTCGCGCGTTAGTGACCGTGTGGTCGCGCTCAACCAGGGCGAGGTGCTGGCCACCGGCACGCCGGCGCAGGTGCAGGCGCACCCGGGTGTGGTCGAGGCCTATCTGGGGTCGATGGACGATCTGTCCTCGCTGCGCCGGGAGTCGACGTCGTGAGCAACGCGGTCGCGGGTGGCGCTCCAGCGGCGGTATCGGCCGCGGCCGAAGTGCTGCTGCGTCTGTCCAACGTCGAAAGCGCCTACGGGCCGATCAAGGCGATTCGTGGTGTCAGCCTGGAGGTCCGGCGCGGCCACATCGCCACCGTGCTCGGCTCCAACGGCGCCGGCAAGAGCACGATCCTGAAGACCATCTCCGGCATCATCGACCCGCGCCGCGGCACGATCGATTTCAAGGGCCAGCCGATCGCCGCGCGCGACCCGGCGCTGATCGTGCGCATGGGCCTGTCGCATGTGCCCGAAGGCCGCGAGGTCTTCCCGCTGCTCAGCGTGCGCGACAACCTGGTGATGGGCGCCTACACACGCAGCGACCGCGACGGTGTCGCACGCGACATGGAAACGGTATTTGGCTATTTCCCGATCCTCAAGGAGCGCAGCGCACAGGACGCCGGGCTGCTGTCTGGCGGCCAGCAGCAGATGCTGGCGATCGCGCGCGCGCTGATGGCCAACCCCGAGCTGATCCTGCTCGATGAACCCAGCCTGGGCCTGAGCCCGAAGCTGACCAAGGAGATCTTCGAGATCGTCGTGCGCATCAACCGCGAACGTGGCACGACGATCCTGCTCGTCGAGCAGAACGCGAACATGGCGCTCAACGTCGCTGACTACGGTTACGTGCTCGAGACCGGCCGCATCGTGATGGACGACACCTGCGCGCGCCTGCGCGAGAAGGACGACATCAAGGAGTTCTATCTCGGCATGAAAGAAGCCGGCGTGCGTGGCGAGCGGCGCTGGAAAAAGAAGAAAAACTGGCGATGAGCAATCTCTGGGACCTGAGTTCGATCCAGCCCGGCACCGGCATCGTGATGCCGGGCGAGACGATTCCGGCGGTCTTCTGGAACGCCGTCGACGAGCGGCGGGACGCGACCTGGCTGCGGCAAAAAGAGTTCGGCATCTGGCAGGCGATGTCGTGGGGCGAGGTCGGTGAGGCGGTCGCAGAAATCGCCGCCGGCCTGATGACCATCGGCTTCGAGCGTGGGCACACGGCGTCGATCCTGGCCAATACCTGCATCGACTGGGTGCTTGCCGATCTGGCCGTGCTGAGTTGCGGCGGCGTCTGCAGCGGCATCTATCCGACCGATGCGGCGTCGCAGGTCGAGTACCTCTGCGCCGACTCGGGCACATCGGTGCTGCTCGTCGAAGACGACGAACAACTCGACAAGGCGCTCGAGGCGCGTGCCGCCTGCCCGGCGATTCGCTGGATCGTGGTTTTCGACACCAAGGGCCTGCGCGAGTTCAAGGACGAAGCGGTGATCGCGCTGGCTGCAGTGCGCACACGCGGCCGCGCGCTGCTGGCCAGTCAGCCGATGGTGGTGCGCGATGCGGCCGCCGCCTGCCAGCCCAAGGATCTGGCGATCCTGGTCTACACCTCGGGCACCACCGGGCGGCCCAAAGGCGCGATGCACAGTCACGGCGGCCTGGTCTACACCGCGCGTGGCTACAACTCGCTGATCGCCCAGTCGCAGGCCGACGAGCGGATGGCGTTCCTGCCGCTGTGCCATATCGCCGAGCGCATGGGCGGCGAGTATTTCGGCATGTACACCGGCGCGGTGCTCAACTTCGTCGAGAACCCGGAGACCATCCCCGAGAACGTGCGCGAGATTGCGCCGACCGTTTTCACCGCGGTGCCACGCGTGTGGGAGAAGTTTTATTCGGGCGTGATGATCACGCTCAAGGAAAGCGGCCGCGTGCAGCAGCTGGCCTACGGCTGGAGCATCGGTGTCGGCGCTGCGATCGCCGACCGGGTGCTCGCCAAGCGGCCGGTATCGGCCTGGCTGAAGCTCAAGTTCATGTTCGCGCGGTGGTTGGCCTTGAATAATGTGCGCCAGTTGATTGGCATCCAGCGCGCGCGCTACCTCGTCACCGGCGCGGCGCCGATTTCACCCGAACTGGTCAAGTGGTACCTCGCGTTGGGCGTGCCGATGCTTGAGGTCTGGGGCATGACCGAGTCCTGCGGCGCGTCAACCGGCGTGCCCGCCGACGGCATCAAGCCGGGATCGATCGGCCCGGCGGCGGCGTTCAATGAAGTCCGCCTCGACCCCGTGACCAGCGAGATCCTGGTGCGCGGGCCGAATGTCTTCATGGGTTATCTCAACCAGCCGGAAAAAACCAGGGAGACGATCGACGCCGACGGCTGGCTGCACACCGGCGACGTCGGCACGGTGGACGCCGACGGCTACTTCCGCATCACCGACCGCATCAAGGACATCATCATCACTGCCGGCGGCAAAAACGTGACGCCGAGCGAGCTTGAAAACGAACTCAAATTTTCGCCCTATGTCACCGATGCAGTGGTCATCGGCGACCAGCGGCCGTACCTCACCGCGATCGTGATGATCGACCAGGAAAACGTCGAACGATTTGCGCAGGACAGCGATGTGCCGTTCTCCAACTACGCCAGCCTGACGCGCTCAGCCGAAGTGCAGGCGCTGATCCAGGCCGAGATCGACCGCGTCAACAAGCAGTTTGCGCGTGTCGAGCAGATCAAGAAGTTTTTCCTGCTCGACCGCCAGCTCAGCGCCGAAGACGAAGAGCTGACACCGACGATGAAGCTCAAGCGCAAGCTGGTGCAGGCCAAATACGCCGAGCAGATCGACGCGATGTACCGCGGCTGAGGCGGCACCCTCGGCGCCTGCGGTCAGTGACGCGGCAGGGGAGGGGCCGGGTTGGTGTCGTCGGCTTCGCTGCCGTCTTCGTCCTCGCTCGTCGGCGCTGCGGCGACCCGATAGCCCTCACTTGCCCACGCCCCGAGATCGACGTTGCGGCAGCGTTCGCTGCAAAACGGCCGCCACGGGTTGCGCGGGCTAAAAAGCGCCGGCCCGCGGCATGACGGGCAGGGAATCTGGCGTTCGTTGTCCATCGGCGGCATGCGCTTGGAAGCCGCCACGACTTCAGGCGCAGAGCGTCAGCTCGAACGGCGTGTCGTCGGCTGAGTTCTTGAGCCGACCTTCAGCGTCGGCGCGCATCATGCGCACCGACACGAGCAGCCGATGGCCGCTGATCTCGGGCACCAGTCCGTTGCTGCCGTCGATGCGCAAGCGCAGCAGGTGGTAGGTCTTGCCCTCGGGCAGGCGCTGCTGATACTGGCCGCCGACAGCGATCACGCGCTGCGCTGCACCGCTGTCGCGCAACAGGTTCAGCAACACATGCAGCGCGTCGGCCAGCGGCATCAGCGTTGACGCCCAGCCCTGCAGATCGGCGCGGCGGCGCGGCGCTTCGTGCTGCTGCCAGGCATAGTAGGCCGGCAGGTCAAATTCACAGGTGCCGCCGGGAATATTGATGCGGCTGCGGATGCTCATCAGCCAGTCGTTGGTGGTCAGCGCCTGGCCGGCCTTGCC
>JAYUSP010000239.1:0-5701 GCA_043755615.1 Betaproteobacteria bacterium | reverse complement strand
GAACTACACCCATGGCACGCAAGCCGGTGTCGGTGCCGTGGTCAAAGTCAACAACCCCTTCGGAAACCTCGCGGTGACGAGTGTCAGGTTCTCGGCCGTCGCCGGTGTCGATCTCGACCGTTGTGGCAAGTACGGCCGCTCCGACTGCACCAACCAGAGTGACTACAACCTGGTGCAACTGGCCACCGCGCCGATCCCCGAGCCGGGCACCTACACGATGCTGCTTGCCGGCCTGATGGCGGTGGGTTTTGTCGCCCGCCGCCGCAGCCGAATCGGTGGCTGATCAGCCGCTGAAATGATGGGTTTGCCGGCAGTCAGCGCGGCCGCCGCGGCGGCGCGCGGGCCGCGGCCTTAGGCCGCGCGCTGGTCGAGCAACCAGCCGCCGCCGTCGAACTGCTTGAGCTCCTGGTGCAACCAGGGCAAGACCTCGCCGAGTTGCGCGTGCAAGGTGTGCGGCGGGTTGATCACGAAGACGCCGCTGCCGGCCATGCCAAAACCGCGGGCGTCGGGCTTTTGCACCGTCAGCCGCGCGTGCAGCCAGCCTTTGGGTGACAGGTTCTGCAACTTCTTGGGCAGCTCCACGGCAGCCAGCCGGCCAACCTGCGGATACCAGACGACGTAAGTGCCTTCTGGAAACCGCAGCACCGCTTCGCGCAGCATGCCCACCACGCGCGCGTAGTCACGCTCGACTTCGTAACTCGGGTCGATCAGCACCACCGCGCGCCGGGTGCTCGGCGGCAGCTGCGATTTGGGCGACTCGAAACCGTCGGTCATGAATATCTCGGCGCCTTTTTCGTGGCCGAGATAACTCTGCAAGACGCGGTGGTCGGTCGGGTGCAACTCGAACAGGCGTAGCTGGTCCTGGGTGCGCAGCATCGCCTGCGCGATCGCGGGTGAGCCCGGGTATTGCTCCAGCGCGGCCTTTTTCTTGCCGTTGAAAGCACGCACCAGCGCGACATAGTCGGCAACGCTCTGCGGCAGATCATCGCGGCCCCAGAGTCTGCTGATGCCGTTGGCATGCTCGGCTTTTTTCAGCGCGTAGATGCTTTGCAAGGAGTAGCCGCCGGCACCGGCGTGGGTATCGACAAAACGAAAGCCCTTGTCCTTGAGCGCCATGTGGCGCAGCACCAGCATCAGCGTCAGGTGCTTGAGCACATCGCCATGGTTGCCGGCGTGAAAGGCATGTCGGTAGGCGAGCATGGGCTGCACTGTACGCGGCCGGGCGGGGCGCGCGCGCGACCCACCGTCCTAGGGGTTTGACGCGGCTGCGTCTGCTGCCACAGTCGCTTCCCCGCGACGACACAACCCGCCGAAACGCTGGCGCAGGACGAGCCGACACGATGTTCACATTGCTCCGCACTCTCCCGCTGCGCCGGCTCTATGGCGAGCAACTGCCGGCGATCGCGCTGGCCTGGCTGATCGCCGAGCTGTTCTACAAGTTCCACAGCTTCTCGCTCGAAACGGCGGCCTTCCTGGCGACGTGGTTCGTGCTCGATGCGTTGGTGCAGGCCCTGAAAAGCTGGCTCACCAAACCCCCGTCGGCGACCGCGCCAGGGCGCCGGAACTGAACGCGCAAGATGCTCGTGCGCCCGATGATCGGCCGCTGGGAGGTGCCTCATATCGAAGGCATCGCGAGCCGCGAATCGCGGCGCCTGGCGGTGATTGCGGTGCCGGGTCTGTCGGGCGACCTGCACCAGGATCTGGGCCGCGACGCGCTCGAAGTCGAGCTCTTCGGCAGCCTGTCGGGTGACCAGGCGCGGGATGATTTCCTCAAAGAGCTGCGCGGCCAATTCCTGGCCGGCGAGCCGGTCGACTTTGTCGCCGATATCGTCAACGAGTCAGCGCTTGAACAAGTCCTGATCACGTCCTTCGTGCTCGAAGAAGGCGCTGCACGGCCGGAAGAATTTCGCTACCGCATGGTGCTGCGCGAGTACACCGAACCACCTGAGCCGCCGGGTTTTGGCGACGACTTCGGGCTCGATGTCGACGGCCTGCTCGACCTCGATGTGAACCTCGGCCTGGATCTGCTCGATCTGGCCGGCATGCTCGGCGACGTGCCGCAGATCGGCGACCTGCTGGCGCCGGTGGAGCCTGCGGCCCAGGCGCTGAAAGACACCCTGGCCGGTGCGGCTGATGTGCTCGGGCCGCTGAACGACCTGCTCGGGTAAGCACGATGCCGCTGTCCGCCGACATCACCGTTCGCATCGACGCCAGCGCGCTGGTTGGCGTTCTGGTCACGCAGCTGACCGGCAGCGCGTCGTCGCTGGGTGTCATCGCGGTGCCGGCGACGGGTGATGCCACCTCATCGATCACCGATACGGCGGCCGGGTTTGATGCCGGCAGCCTTGGGCCCGCAATCGCGCGCCTGGTCGAACAAGCCGGCGCGGGGCTCGGCGCGATCGTGCCCCAGGCCGACCTGCTGGGCGGCATCAGCGGCGCGCTGACCCTGGTCGAGCAGGCCACCAGCGGCGACCTGGCCGCCGAAATCGAGGCCCTGATCAACCAACTCAGTGTCGAGCTCGAAGGCTCGCGTGAGGGCGGCACGTTTGCAGTGCTGATGCGCCTGTCGCAACTGCTGGCCAACTCATCGCAGGCCGGCATGGTCGGCACGCTGCTGCAATCGGTGCTCGGAGTCGCGGGTGTCTCGACGCCGCCGGCAGTGCGCGAGATCAGCACGCTGCTGCCGGCGCTGGATTCGCTGGTGCGTGCCGTCGGCGGCTTGATGATGCTGGAGTCGGTGCTGTCGGAATCGCAGCGCCTGACCGGCGTCATGGCGCAGCGGCTCGACGCCCCCGCACTGCGCCGCGATGTCGACCAGTTGATGGCGCTGCTCGACCCCGCGCTGGCGCTGCGCATCGCAGCCACCAGTGCCAGCGACGACGCCGCGCTGGATGCGCTGGTCAGGGCGCTGACCAGCGGCGCCGATGGCTTGGCGCGCTTGCAGCAAGACGTCGCCGCTGGCATGGGCCTGGGCGAAGCCACGCTGGCTTACCTCAACGTGGCGCAGGTGCAGCAAGAAGTGGTCAGCGCTGCCGCGCTGTTGCGTGGCATCGACCTGAGCCCGCTTGAGCGCCAATTGCGTGCCGCGCTCGGTGGCCTCGGCGGCTTCATGGCGTTTGACTTCGCGCGTGCCCCGGCGCAGGGGCTGGACACGCTGCTCACCCAGGCCGAGACGCAGATCAACACAGTAGCCGGCCAGATCGACGACTGGAATCCGGCCGACCTCGTCGGCCCGCTGCAAGAAGGCATCGATACCGTCACCGCGCCGCTGGCCGACCTGACGCAGGTCATCGAGCAGGCGATGGTCTCGATCCGCGCGGCGCTGGATGCCGTCAAACGGGTCATCGTCGATCTGCCGGTGGCGACGCTGGCCGAGGCGATCGCGACGCTGATGTTGCCGATCACCCGGGCGCTCGAACTCATCACCGCACTCGTTGCCGATGTCGCCGCGGCGCTGCAAGCCGCAGCCGAGACGGCGGTCAGCGCGCTGGGTGAAGTCGAGGGCCTGGTCGACGATTTCAAGGCGCAGGTGCAGGCGCTGTTTGCCGATGCACGCGCTTTTGTCGAAGGCCTGAATCTCGACGCGGTAGCCGGCACCCTGGCCGACCGTATCGTCGAGTTCACGCAGGCGGTGGCGCAGGCGCAGTTGAAGCCGTACTTCGACACCGCTGTCGAGGCCATCGACGCTGCCACCGGTGTCGTCGAGGCGGTGCCCTTCGGCCTGCTGCCCGAATCGATGAAAGCCGATGTCGATGCCGCAGTCGCGCCGATCAAGGCCGTCGACCTGGGCGCCTTCGAGACCCAGGTCGAGGCCATGATCGGCATCGGGCCCGACGGCCGCTTCACACCGCGTGTAGACCTCGATGCCGCGATCGCGCAGATCCAGGTCAAGTTCGACGCGCTGATCGCGGCGCTGCGCGAGCACGACCCCGAGCAGTACCTGGCTCAGCTCGACCAGAAACTCGGCGAGCTGGCGGCGCAGATCGGCGCAGTAGCGCCAGCGATCGCGCTGCAGCCGGTGCAGGATGTGATCGACGAGGTCAAGGCCACGATCGCCGGCTTTGACCTCGCTGCGCAGATCGCACCGCTGCAAGCCGTCTTCGACGACGCCATCGCGGCGATGCAGTTGTATTCGCCAGCGACGCTGATCCAGCCGCTGCAAGAACGTGTGACCGCAGCGCGCCAGAAACTCGTCGACACCTTGCGGCTCGATGCCTGGTCGCCGGCGCTCGACCTGGTGCACGACCGTGCCGCCGAGGTGCTGGATTTGATCGACCCGGTGCAACTCGAAACCCAGCTCGCCGATCTGCTGAGCCAGGCGCGGGACCTTACGGCCACGCTGCCCGACGTCAACGCACAGTGGATCGGCAGCATCGTCGCGGCGCTGCACCGCGGCTCGCTGGCGCGCATCCACCCGGCAGCATTTCCGGTGGTGCAGGGCTGGATCGACCAGCGCAGCGGCGGGCTGGCGCTGACGGCGCGCAGCGCGGCGATCGCCGACGCCGTGGCGCGCACCCACGCCGCCGTGGCGGGTATCGACATCGCGGCCCTGGCCGGCGAACTGCTCGCCCGCACCGGGCCGATCCGCACCGCACTTGCGAGCCTGCAAGCCAGCTTGGCAGCAGACTCACGGCACCGCGCCGCGCTGCTTTCGCTGTCACTGCGTTTTGACATCCAGGGGCTCTGGAGCCAGCTTGCCGCCAACCGCGATCGTTATCTCGCGGTGCTCGCCGAGGCGCTGCCGCTGGGCGAGACGCTGCGCCGCACCGGCCTGTCCGAAGTCGACAACGTCATCGGCCAGTTGCATCAAACCTTCGAGCCCGTCAACAGCCTGCTCGACGGCCTGCGCGCTTTTTTGCGCGCCGCCGGTGTGCCCGCGGTGGACGCCAGCGTGCCGCGCATGTTGCGCGCGGTGTTCGAGGTTGCCCCGCCGGCGCGGCTGGCAGCGATGAGCGCGCCGATCTTCGTTGCGCTGCGCCAGCGCGTGCTGGCGCTGATCGATGCCGTGATCCTGCCGCTGAAAACCGGCATCACGCGGCTGCAAACGCTGATCGCGGCGGTCGACCTCGCACCGCTGCAAACCGCGGTGGACGAGGTCTTCCAAAGCACGGTGGCCGAAGTGCAGGCGCTGTCGCCGGCGACGCTGCTCGCCGGCCCGATCGGCAGCGTGAACTCCCTGAAGGCCGAGGTCGCCGCGTTCAACCCGTTGCAGGCCTTGCTCACCGTGCTGGATGCGCTGCGCGATACGGTGACCCGGGTGCTGGCCAAACTGTCGGCGCAGCAACTGCTCGCCGATCCGGTGCTCATCTACCGCGAAATCGTCGACGCGCTGGACATGCTCAATGTGCAGGCGCTGATGACGCCGGTGCTCGACCTGCTGGATGCGATCGCACATGACGTCGACACCGGCCTGGACAACACCGTGACCGCTTTCGAGCGCCTGCAGGAGGCCCTGCCATCGGGTGGCGGCGGCAGCTCGGTGTCGGTCGAAGTCACGGTCTGAAAGACGAGCCCGTCAAATGGCCGGCCTGATCACCTACTCGTCTGTGCTGCTGCTGGCGCGCAAACGTCTGGAGCGGGTTGAAAAACTGCTGCGTGCCAAGCTGCTGACGCCGGGCGCGCCGGTCAACGAGATCGACCGCCAGGTGCTGTTTCTCGCGCGCACCGCGCTGAAGGCACTCAACCACCCGCCCGCGCCGAC
>JAYUSP010000238.1:0-5702 GCA_043755615.1 Betaproteobacteria bacterium | reverse complement strand
TGCCGCCCAGCTTCAGGGTCAAGGTTTCATCGTCGGCGGTGAGCAGCACATCGCTGCCCAGGCCGATATGCAAGCGCCGCAGTGCTGCGTCACCACCGGCATCGCTGGGTTCGTAGACGATCTCGCCAGCTTTGCACACCGGCGGCTGGACCTTGGCGTCGTAGACCGAGCCGACGACCAGCGGCGCATTCAGGTCGCCGTGCGCAAAGACCACGAGCACGGTGTCGTCGACCTGCGGCAGCATCGACAGCCCGAGCCGGCCGACCAGTACCGGCACAAACTGCAGCTCGATGCCGGTCGCCGCAAGGCGCACATGGACCTGGTGGTTGTTATCACTGCTGTCGCTCTCGCGGGCATGCACTGCCGTCACGATGCCAAGCTCGGGCGCACGTTGCCGCGCCAGCTCGTCACGCACGATCGCGCGCAGGGTGTCGATGAGCTCGGTCACAAGAGGCCCCCGAGCAGACCGCCACCACCTTCGCCACCTTCCACAACCAGGCGGGTCAGAAAGCCGCTCCTCGCGTCGAAAGTGTGGCGCACCGCGCGCACACGCAACACCCCCGGGCTGCCCGACGCGGCGCCGGGCAGGTCGGCCAACTCGACCGCGTCACCCGGCCGCAGCGCGGGCCGGCCCTGGATCAACAGCTCGCCGCTGACCGCCGCGCGGCCGGCACGCTGGCGCGAGGCATCGGCCACCGCCTGCGCGGCGTCGCGGGTGGCGAGCGCGGCCGGCAGGCGCGTCGCCACAGCGCCGGCGCCAACCGGGTCATGCGCCAACCAATGCCAGCGCGCTGCGCCCGATTCGCTGGCCGAGCCGTAAGCCGCGACCTCGGCAGCTTGCGGCGCACCGTGCAACGCAATATTCCAGTCGAGCAGTTCGGCGCCGTAGCGCAGCGTGGTCGGTGTCGCCGCACCGGCGGCAGGCACAAAACGCAGGCCGCCGTCGGCGGCACAACCGAGGTCGGCACCGACGAGTCGGGCCAGCACCTTCAAGTGGCTCCACAGCGGCCGCCGGTTGTCGACGTGGTACGCGTGCAGCTTGAGCTCGCCCTCGATCTTGTCGACCGACATGTCGCCAGCGAGATCAGTCACGATATCGGCCACGCTCTGGTCGAGATAGGTCTGCGACCTGGCGCTGCGGCTCAGGGCCACCGTCGCGGCCAGGCCTTCGATGACCACCGCCTGCGGCAACAGTCGTCGCGCGCTGACTTCGCCGGTCCACACCGGCTCTTCTTCGTCGCGCTGCCCGAGCGAGATCTCGAACAACGCCCCGGCCGCGGAATCGGCAAATTTTGACCGTGGCCAGAGCTGCATCGAAACATGGTCGTGCGAACCATTCACCGCAAGATCGATTTGCAGCCGCACCAGCGCCGCTTCGTCGGCGCCGAGTTTGGTGCCGTCGATGCTGATGCGGGCGTTGGGGCGGGCAAGGCTCATGACAGGACATCACTGACATCGATGCCGTCGCGCTCGGCTTCGCGTTTGAGCAAGCGCGCGAGTTGTTCGGCGAGCTGTTCGTCGTCGTAGGCCGGGGCCTGCTGCATGGGCGCGATAGCCGCGTCGGCGGACCGGACGGACCCGGCGGGCTCGGCATCGAGCGGGCGCAGGCCCGCGGTGCTGGTCGCCGCAGCGCGTGCCGCAAGGCCACGCAATCCTTGCAGTCCACTTGATCCGTTAGCCCATGGCACGGCGGCTGATGACAGCGGCGGCAAGGCGCGACTTGTCGCCGCAGCCACGGCCCGGCCCAGCTGCGCAAAGGTCGAAGCGGGCTCGCCGGCTTGTGCTGGCGGGCTGGCCGGCGCGCCACGACCACCCGTCCACGCCGCCGTGCGCGGCGCATCAGCCGACGCCGCTGCGCTCGCGTGCGCAGCGGGATTGACGCGCGCGCCCCAGTCGCCGGCACTGCGGCCCGATGCGCCCGATGCCGCACCCTCGATGCGCTCGAGCGTGGCCTGCATCAAGGGCAGCACCGGCGGCGCCAGACCCGCCAAACCGGCGTCGCGGGCAGCAACATGGACTGGCGCCGAGGCCGCCGCGACAGCGGCGCGCTGCGCCAGCCCGTGTTGCGGCGCGGCGCTGACAGCGCCCCAAAATTCCGCCCCGGCATCCGCCTGTCGCCGCACCGGCGTGAACAACGCGTCGATCAGCCCGGCCCGGTTGGCGCGCTGCAGCCAGGAGTCCGCCACCGCATCGCCCTTGCGACGTGTGTTCGCCGCTGGGCCGAGCATGCCGGCGATGGCCGATGCCGCCGGCGCCAAGGCCCCTCGCGCAACGCCACCCATACCGGGCGCAGTGGCTGGCGCTTGGGCTGGCGCTGCGGCGGACACTTGGGCTGGCACTTGCGCGCGTGCGGGCCCCCGCGCGCGCCGCTGCTCAACGCGCTGCGGGCCCTGCAAGTCGCCGCGCGACAGCAACGCATCGGCCTGGTCAGCGGCCGCGACAGCCGGCCCTTGTTCGATCTGCGCCAGCAGTGCTTGCAGTCCATCGCCACTGTTACCCGGCTCTACCAACGGCAATTGCAGCAAGCGCTGCCAGGCTTCGGGCGACTGCAAGCCGACGCGCCCGAGCGCTGCCCCGATGTGCTCGCAAGTCGCGCGCGTGGCTTGCTCGCGCTGCACCAGTTGTGCCGGCGCGGCCGCGGCGCGCATCAGCCGCTTGAACACGGGATGCGGCGCGCGACTCATCGAGGCACCCTACGGCCTGCGGCCGGCCTGGCCCGCAGAGGGGCCAGGCGTGCGCCAGGCACGGCCCGCCCGCGGGGGCGGTCCGTGTCCGGGCGCACTCCCGCCACGCGGGAATTCGCCCTCGGGAAACCCTCGGCGCTCATCGCGGGGCCGCTCCGGGCACGATGCCCGCCGGGCGTTCGTCGCGCGCGAGCATCTCCAGGTACAGCATGATCTGGCCGACGGTCAGCGCCGAGCAGTCACCCGGCGTCCAGCCGAATTCGCGCGCGAGCACAAAACAAGCGCGCGTCAGCGGCGCCTTTACCGCCTTGTCGAGATCTTCGTCGGCCAGCGTGAGGCCCGACAGCTTGTTCACCTTGTCGAGCAAGAACTGCAACAGGCCGGCCGACAGGCCGGTGACCTGCTCGACGCTGAGCTTCGGTTCGACAAGCGACTGCTGCACCATCAGCACGCTGGCCAGCACACGCTCGTCCTTCGCAGCTTGCGCCACCCGTTGCACCGCGCCGGCCGTGAGTGGGCGCAGCACGACGTAGCCAGGGCTGTCGCCGCCGGACGCGCGCGCGAGCAGTTCAGCCGGCAGTTCGACGCGGTGGGTCGCCTGCGCACCAGCGAGCAGGTCTTCGGCGGCAAGGGCGCGGGTCATCGCGGTTCAGCCTCAGCCAGCCTGGTCTTCGACCTTGACCCACAACGCGCGGAAGTTGACCTTTTCCATCGCGAAGTCGTCTTCGGGCAACTGGTAGAGCCACTCTTCGAGCTTCACGCCCATCACCGTGACGGTCGACGCCACGCCGGGCAGCGACGGGTTTTCCAGCCGCACGCTCAGATTGAACGACGGGCTCGGGAAGCTGCCCGCCGGCCGGCTGTCGGCAGCATCACCCAGCATCAGCTTGAGCAAGGCGCCGTTGATGTAGGCGCGGTCGATCGAGCCGGAGACGTTGATATTGCCGTGGCGCAGCTCGGTGGCAAATCGCTGGCCGAGTTCGTGGAAAGGCTCGACATCGTTGGTGACGCGGATCGTGACGCCGGTGGCGCGGCCGATCGGCGTCAGGCCGTAAGCGTCGTTGACGGCGGCGGCCTTGTCGCCTTCGACGCCGGATTCGACGGCCAGCGAGATGGTGCCGTCAGAGCCGCGATAAACAGTGCTGGGCATTTGGGTGCTCCTTGGATGAAACGTTGGGGCTGGTCACTCACTGCTGTCGCTCACGACAGATTCATGATCACCTTGATGAAGTCGATCGAGAAGGTCGGCTGCAACGTCATCGTGACGATCGCCTGGCCGTTGATCTCCTGCGCGCGCGTCGCCGAGACATCGAGCTCGTAGCCGACGAGCATTTCGTCGAGCACCATGCCGGACAGAAAGCCGTCGAGCGTGGCCTTCAAGGCCGAGCGAACACGCGAGTTGTTCAGGCGCCCGATATAGGGGTTCGAGCCGAGCCGCACGCCGGCCTTGGCGTAGTCAACGATGCGCCGCACCGAGATCTGCCTGAAGGCGCCGCTGTCGGTGGAGATGCCCTTCAACGCGCGGATGCCGAAGCTCTTGGTCAGCAGCAGCACGCGGTTGTTGAGCAGGTTTTTCTGCTCGGCGCGGGTGTAGTCGCGCGCCAAGTCGTCGGCGGCCAGGTCCTTGTTGGTCAGGCTGATGTGCGGCGCCAGCGTGGCCATGCGCCCGGCCACCAGCGCGGCGGCATAGGACGCCGGCAACTTGACCCGCTTGTTCGGCTCGCCGACACGCGCCGCATCGTCGGCGGCGATGCCCGGGGCCACCAGCACCAGGCGCGGGTTGCTGCCCTTGGAGACATCGTCGGCGACCACCACCGCCGGCACGTCGCTCGACGCGCCCATCACGCCAATGCGTTCGCGGCCGTCGTTTTCGGTCTCCTCCAGATGGGCCAGCATCGTCGCCGCGGCGGTCTTGGCATCGAAGCCACCCGCGACGACGATATTCACCGGTTGCGCTACCAGCAAGGCCAGGCCAGCGGCAAGCTCGGTGCTCGTCGCGGCGCCGCCGTTGGGCCCGCCCTGGTCGGCCAGCGCGGCCGCTGCAACGCTGGCCACCGCAGTGGCGCCGGCGTCGGCGGCCAGGCCCGAAGGCACGACCAGCCGGCTGGTATCGCGCACCGCGTTGAACAACTCCCCCGCAGTCGCGCCGACAAAACTCTCTTTCAAGCGGCCGAAGGTCAGCGTCAGCGCCGCCGGCTGCGATGCGGTCGCCGCCACAAACGCAGCGACGACGGTATTCGCCCAGGTGCCGGGCGAAGAGGCGGTGAGCGTGAAGAGCAGCGCATTGGCCGCCGCCTGCACGCGCCAGCTCATGCTTTTCATCTCGACGCCGGCAGCCAGGTTGGCCACGCGCACCGCATAGATGGTGCTGCCGCCGCCCTTGAAGACCTGCTCCAGCGTGCGTGTCAGCGTCAACGCCGGCGCTTCGGGCGTGCCGGGGAAGCGGTCGTAGACACCAAACACGTCTAACGCTTCACCGTAGCTGCCGAGAATGATCGCCTCGTTCAGCGGTCCCCGGCTGGCGGTGCCGACGACACCGATATTGCCGGTGCTGATGCCGCCGACCCCGATCAATCCTTCCGAGCGGACCTCGATATAGGTACCCGGCAGGATCATTTCACTGATGGCTTCGCTCATCGCTGTTCTCCTTTAAGACCTTGGAATCCTGGTTGGCTCAAGGGCGGCGTCGCCGCGGTGGGGGGTGTGAACTCATGGCTCGATTTCGCTGAAAACGGTGGTCACGATCGCGCCGCTGGCCGGCTCGACGGAGGTCGCTGCAACGCGGGTCGTGATCGGGATGCGCCTGATCACGCCGCCCGACGAATCGGGCCGGTTGACTTCGTGTTCGTATTCGAAGCTGTAGGCCAGGCTGCGCCCGCGCGCGCCGGCCAGCGCGGCGTTGGCCACGCCGATGCTCGAGACCTGCCCGAGCCGCACCTTGCGCAGGCCGCGCGGCAGTGTCAGGTCGGAATCCGGGTCGGGGTCGGCGTCGAGTGCGGCCATCACCGCGTCGCTCAA
>JAYUSP010000237.1:0-5703 GCA_043755615.1 Betaproteobacteria bacterium | reverse complement strand
TCGACTTGACGACGCTGATGTCGGCCGCCGCATCAGCTTGCGGCTGGACTATCTCGACGGCCAGGGCGCCGCCGAGTCGGTCACCAGCTTGCCGTCGGCGGTGGTGGCCAACCTGAACGACGCACCCGTGATCACGAGTTTTGAAGGCGCGCCGGCCGTCGCGCTGGTCCTCGACGAGAACACAAGCGCCGTTGCAACCGTTACCAGCACCGATGTTGATGGCGGCGTGCCGGCCTACGCCGTGCTCGCGGGCGCCGATGCGGCGCGCTTCAGCATCGATGCCGGCAGCGGGGTGCTGCGCTTTGTCGCGGCGCCGGACTTCGAGCTGCCCCAAGACAGCGACGCCGACCAGGTCTACGACGTCGTGGTGACGGTTTCCGACGGCGCCGGTGGCCAGGCCGAGCAGGCTTTTTTTGTGCGCATGGCCGATGTCGACGAGGCGCCAGCGCCGCCGCCAGCGCCAGCACCAGCGCCAGCGACACCACCCACGCTCCCGAATCCGGACCCCGCGCCCGTGCCCGCACCTGCAACGCCGCCGCCCGCCGATGAACGGCCACCCGCGCCGACAAGTGATGGCCGCGACACCGCTGATCCGCCGGCGCCGAACACCGACACCGCGCCCGACGCGGCCGGCAGCGATCGCGCGACCCCGGAGCTGAGCAGTCTGAAGTCAGCGCCCCTGATCGCCGTGCCTGACGACACCCGCCGGCCGGCGCAAGACCTGGGCGCCGACGCCGATGCCGAGCGGCGCGCCAGCGCGGCCACGCTGCCCACCGCCGGTGGTTACCAGGGTGTGATGGTGTCCTTCGCGATGAACCTGCCGGCCCTGCCGGACTTCGGCCTGATCGCCAAGACCGGCTTCGATCTTGACTGGGCCGACGCCCGAGAGCAGCGCTTGGGTGATGCCGGCCGCCTGATCACGCTTACGCTGCGCAGCGACGCGGGCATCGAGTCGACAGCACGACTGGACGCCGCCGACAGCGATGGGCAGTTGCCAATCGAGCAGGTCTTGACCGACCCGACGCGTGTCAGCGCGGCCGGTCTGACGGTGGGTTTTGTCTGGTGGCTGACGCGCAGCGGCGGCCTGCTGGCCGGCGTCTTGATGGGTGTGCCGGCATGGCGCCATGTCGACTTGGCTCCGGTGCTGGCGCGCCGCGTTGACGACGACGACGACGACGACGACGACCACGATCACGATCACGATCACGATCACGATCACGATCACGAGGGTGGCCAGGCGGCTGCGCAAGACAACGATGACCCGCGACGGCAGCCGCCTGCAGGCAACGAAGGTGCCGCGTCGGAACTCGATGCGATCTTCGATCGCGGCGCCGGCTGGCAGGCCGGTTGGGAGGAGGAAGCGCGATGAAATTTCGAATCAGCCCGATGATGCAGATCACCTCGGCCCTGGTCGCTCTGTGCGGCATGCTGGTGGTTTTGGCGGATCTGTTTTTTGGCGTCATGCCGAGCCGGGCCGAACAGAGCCTGCAGCTGCGCAAGCAGGTCGGCGAGGCGATTGCGGTGCAGGTCTCGACCCTGCTGCGCAGCGGCGACCGACGCCTGATGCAGCAGACCATCGACGATGTCGCCAAGCGCACCCCTGACCTGGCCTCGGTGGCGCTGCGGCGTGCCGACGGCTCGATCGTTGCCGAATCGGGCGGCCACGCCGACCACTGGAAACATGAGGCCGGCAGCGCGTCAACCCACGAGTCGATCTACGTGCCGCTGGAGGCCGCCGGCAAACCCTGGGGCAGCTTCGAGTTGGCGTTTGTGCCGTCCCCGGGTGGTGCCTGGATGCGCTTTCTCAAAGAGCCGCTGGTGATGACGATGCTCTTCATCTCGGTGCTCGGCACGCTGGGCTTCAGCCTGTATGTGCGTCGCGCCTTGCAGCACCTGGATCCGTCTTCGGTGATCCCCGACCGTGTGCAGGGTGCCTTCGACACGATGGCCGAAGGGGTGGTCGTGCTCGACGCGCGTGGCCGCGTGCTGTTGGCCAGCAAGTCCTTTCGCAGCCTGCATGCCGATGCGGCGACGCTGACCGTCGGGGCGGCGTTATCGACACAGGACTGGGTGCTCAACGGCTTTGGCCGCAATACCGCGAGCCACCCCTGGGCACGCGCCATCGACGAGAAACAATGCCTGTCCGGCATCAGCGCCGAGGTCTGCGCCACGGGCGGCGCGCCGCAGCAGGTGGTGGTGAATTGCGCGCCGATCACTGACGCCGGCACCAAGGTGCGCGGCTGCCTGGTCACCTTCAGCGACATGTCGGAGCTGCACCGTGCGAATGCCGCGTTGCGCGAGGCGATGGCCGAGCTGGCCAATTCGAAGACCCAGATCGAACGCCAGAACAGCGAACTGCACCGCCTGGCCACACGCGACCCGATGACCGGTTGCCTGAACCGCCGCGCTTTTACCGAGATGTTGAGGCGCTTGTTCACCGGCGCCAAGGTCAGCCAGGCCTACCTGGGCTGCCTGATGATCGACATCGACTTCTTCAAAAAGGTCAACGACACCCACGGCCATTCGATCGGCGACCGCGTGATCCAGGAAGTGGCCAAGAAGCTCACTGAGTCCGCACGCGCGTCAGACCTCGTTTGCCGTTACGGCGGCGAAGAATTTGTGCTCGTCGTGCCGGGCCTGGGCGCCACCGCGTTGGCGAATTTTGCCGAGCGCGTGCGCGCACGCATCGAAGCCGAATGTGGCGCCGGCGTGCGCGAGATCGTCGGCATGCGGGTCACCGTCAGCGTGGGCGTTTCGATGATGGACGGTGCCGTGGCCAGCGAGCAGGCGCTCATCGACCACGCCGACCAGGCGCTGTACCTCGCCAAACGCGGCGGGCGCAACCAGGTCAGGCTGTGGACGGGTGATGCAGCCGCCGACGGCAACGACAAGGGTGAAAGCGCCGCCGCGCCAGTGCTCAGCCCGCCGTGACCGGGATGCCGCCAATGCGGGCCGACCATTCGCGTGGCCCGGTGTCGTGCACGCTGGTGCCCTTGGAATCCACCGCCACCGTGACCGGCATGTCCTTGACGTCGAACTCGTAGATCGCTTCCATGCCGAGGTCGGCAAAACCGGCGACCCGGGCGCCCTTGATCGCCTTGGCCACCAGGTAAGCCGCGCCGCCGACCGCCATCAGGTAGGCGCTCTTGTGTTTTTTGATCGCCTCGACGCCAGTCGGTCCGCGTTCGGCCTTGCCGATCATGCCGATGAGGCCGGTCTGGCTGAGCATCATCTCGGTGAATTTGTCCATCCGGGTGGCCGTGGTCGGGCCGGCCGGGCCGACAACTTCGTCACGCACCGGGTCGACCGGACCGACGTAGTAGATGACGCGGTTGGTGAAGTCCACCGGCAGCGGCTCGCCGCGGGCCAGCATCTCCTGGATGCGCTTGTGCGCGGCGTCGCGGCCGGTGAGCATCTTGCCGTTGAGCAGCAGTGTGTCGCCGGGCAACCAGCTCGCGACCTCGGCCCGGGTGAGCTGGTTCAGGTCGACATGTTTGCTCTTTTTGTAGTCGGGCGCCCAGTGCACATCGGGCCACAGACTCAGGCTCGGTGGGGTCAGGTAAGCCGGGCCCGAGCCGTCGAGCACGACATGGGCGTGGCGCGTGGCGGCGCAGTTCGGGATCATGCCCACCGGCTTGCCCGCGGCGTGGGTGGGCCAGGTGGCGATCTTGACGTCGAGCACCGTCGTCAAGCCGCCCAGGCCCTGGGCGCCGATGCCGAGTGCGTTGACCTTTTGATAAAGCTCGATGCGCAGTTCTTCGAGTTTGTTCTGCGGCCCGCGGGCGAGCAACTCGTACATGTCGATCGGCTCCATCAGCACTTCCTTGGCCATCAGCATCGCCTTTTCTGCGGTGCCGCCGACGCCAATGCCCAACATCCCCGGCGGGCACCAGCCGGCACCCATCGTCGGCACCGTCTTGAGCACCCAGTCGACGATCGAGTCACTCGGGTTGAGCATCACGAGCTTGCTCTTGTTCTCGCTGCCACCGCCCTTGGCGGCGACCGTGACGTCGATCTTGTTGCCGGGCACCACCGTCATGTGCACCACCGCCGGCGTGTTGTCGCCAGTGTTCTTGCGCTCGAAGATGGCGTCGGCGAGGATCGACCCGCGCAGCTTGTTGTCGGGGTCGAGATAGGCCCGCCGCACGCCGGCGTTGCACGCGTCTTCGATCGAGCCGGGAAACCCTTCGAAGCGCACGTCCATGCCGATTTTCAGGAAGACGTTGACGATGCCGGTGTCCTGGCAGATCGGCCGCCGGCCTTCGGCGCACATGCGCGAGTTGGTGAGGATCTGCGCAATCGCATCCTTCGCCGCCGGTCCCTGTTCGGCCTCGTAAGCGCGCGCCAGGTGGGCGATGTAGTCGGCCGGGTGGTAGACGCTGATGAACTGCAGCGCGGCGGCGATGCTCTCGACGAAATCGGCGTGGCGAATGGCGGTGGGCATGCGGTGGCCTCGTTCAGTGTTTGGCGGCGTCGCTGGCGGTCATCGTCAGCAGCCGGTCGGTGTAGGCGATCGCCAGCGCCGAAAGCAGGAAGGTGAAGTGAATCACCGTCTGCCACAACAGAACCTTCTCGCTGTAGTTGGCCGCGCTGATGAAGGTCTTGAGCAAGTGGATCGAGCTGATGCCGATGATGGCGGTGGCCAGCTTCACCTTCAGCACCGACGCATTCACATGGCTCAGCCACTCGGGCTGGTCGGGGTGGCCTTGCAGGTTCATGCGCGAGACGAAGGTCTCGTAGCCGCCGACGATCACCATGATGAGCAGGTTGCTGATCATCACCACGTCGATCAGCGCCAGCACCACCAGCATGATCACGGTTTCGTTCAGCGTGGGACGCTCCATGCCGGTGATGTTGCCCGCCGCGTCGCGGATCGCCGGCGCCTGGTAGCCGATGCTCCTCACCAATTCGGTCAGCGCGGTTTCGCTGCCGAACGCGGCCTGGATCAAGTGCATCAGCTCGACCCAGAAGTGAAAGACATAGACGCCCTGGGCCAGGATCAGCCCGATGTACAGCGGCAGTTGCAGCCAGCGGCTTGCGAAGATGAAATTCGGCAGCGGGCGCAGCCGGACGGTGGACGGATCGGGAACCAGCGACATCAAGTCCTTCAGGGGAAAAACGGAGCGGCGCGAATTGTAGGTTGGGGCAAGATAAGCCCTTCACACCCAACTCGCCCGGAGACTTTCGATGACTGCCCCAGAGAACATGTATGCCCCCCCGGCGGACCTCGCCCGCAGCGCCCGCGTCAGCGGCATGGCCGCCTACGAGGCCCTGGTCGCC
The DNA here is from genome assembly GCA_043755615.1 of Betaproteobacteria bacterium. Lineage (GTDB taxonomy): Bacteria > Pseudomonadota > Gammaproteobacteria > Burkholderiales > Burkholderiaceae_C > Rubrivivax. The sequence goes on along the minus strand of JAYUSP010000237.1, from coordinate 423 downwards.
GAGGCGCAGGCCGACAACCCCGCCTTCTGGGCCCGCCAGGCACGCGAGCTCATCGCCTGGAAAACCCCCTTCACCCGCAGCCTGGGCGCAAGCGCCGCGCCCTTCTTCAAATGGTTCGAGGACGGCACCCTCAACGCCTCCTACAACTGCCTGGACCGCCATGTCGAGGCCGGCAAGGGCGACAAGATCGCCCTGATCTTCGAGGCCGACGACGGCGCGGTCACTCGCGTCAGCTACGCCGAGCTGCTGGCGCGCACCTGCCGCTTCGCCAATGCCCTCAAGGCCCGCGGCGTCAAGAAAGGCGACCGGGTCGTCATCTACCTGGGCATGTCGGTCGAAGGCGTGGTCGCGATGCAGGCCTGCGCCCGCATCGGCGCCACCCACTCGGTCGTCTTCGGCGGCTTCTCCGCGCAAAGCCTGCGC
>JAYUSP010000236.1:0-5707 GCA_043755615.1 Betaproteobacteria bacterium | reverse complement strand
ACTCACCTTCGCTCCACTTGCGCAGCAGCACCATGCTGGTCTGCGTGTCATTGCGCGGCTGAAACAGGTCGCGGTGCATGTCCACAACGGCCAGCAGTTGGGCATGCCCCAGGATGCACTGCCGGAAGTAGGACAGGCCGGGATTGTTCAGCAGGCCGTTCGGCAGCACGATCGCCATGCGGCCGCCGGGCTTGAGGAACTGCAAGCAGCGCTCGACAAACAAGACTTCCGGTGGCTGGCTCGATTGCAGCACCGGCTTTTCATCCTTGGTCTTCCGCTGCACGAAGCCCTTGTCGGTCGTGTCCCAAACCGACCCGACGTCGAATTGCGACAGGATGCGCGGATCGTCAATCGTGATTTCCGTGCCGAACGGCGGATTGGCGAAGATCACATCGACGCCGCCCAACACCCAATGCGGCGGGCCTTCGGCAGGCCAACGGTGCGGATGTTCCAGCGAATTGCACTGGAACAGATTGCCCGACCCGTCATTGTTCATGACCATGTTCATCTTGGCCGCCCGTACCAGGTTCGGGTTCAGGTCAAAGCCATAGATGTTCAGCGACAAATATTGATGCCGGGCGCGGAACCACTCGGCCTGCTGTTCCGTCGAAGGCCCGCGCTTCGGCCACCGGCTGCGATGCTTTTCATCGACCATTGCCAGGACGTGGTTCATCGCCATCACGAGGAAGCCGCCCGTGCCGCAGGCTGGATCAAGAATGGTTTCGCCCGCCTGCGGGTTGATCATCTTCACGGCCATGCGGCAGGCATTCCGCGGCGTAAAGAACTCGCCCCGGTCGCCGCGCAGATTGCTGCCGACGACTTCCTCGTAGGCGACGCCCTTCACGTCCACGGGCGAGTCCAGCAGCGAGTATTGCTGCATTTCGCTCACCACATAGGCCAACGTCGCGCCGTTCATTTCCAGGCGTTCATTGCTCTTGAAGATCGTCGGGTATTTGGCGAGGACGCGGTCGCGGAAGATGCGGTCAAGCCGCGCCTTGACGCGGCCCTGCAAGTCCATCGACGTGCGCTCGCTTTGGGTGACGTAGAACTCCAGTTTGTCATTGTCGGAACGTTCATCTTCGATCTTGCAGAAGATTAGCTTGAGCAGTTCCCAGAAAGCTTCCGGCTTCTGCAGCCCGGCGCTGCCCGCGATGTAGTTGTGGCAACGCTTGAAGGTGAAGAGCAGGTTTTCGCCGGTCGCGGCGCGCAGGAACTCGCGGGACGGCGCATCGGCCTTCTTCGCGCCCTGCACGGGGATGTCTATCGCATCGATGAAGCTGTGTTCGCCGCGATCACTGGACTTGTAGAAGCAATCGCGGTCAACGCCGTTCGTCCACATGCCGTGCTGGCAGTTGAGACACGCGGCCATGTAGCTCTTGAGCTGCCCGACCCCGTCGCTCTTGTCCTCGCGCTTGGTGCCTTCCCGCTTGGTTTCGATGATGGTCTGGATGTTGTCCTGCGTGTGCGCCGCCCCCGGCGCGAACAGCGCCAGATCAACCCGCTTGGTTCCCGACCCGACCTTGATGCGGAACTCAACTTCGACTTGGTCGCGGGGGTAGCTGTATTCCAGCACCAGGCTCATTTCGACGTTCTGCCGGACGTATTCCTCCGGCGTGTCGTCGAGCAAGCGCCCCGATATGAAGTCGACAACCTTGCCGTCGGGGATGGCCTTGAGAGCAGCCGTCGCCGCGCCGACATCCATCTTGGGTGCGCCCTGTGTTTTGGACTTTGCCATTGCGTAGTTTTTAGTTGGTATTCAATCGACGCGACGCGCAGCCGCTCCTGTGCCGCCGCCGTGGGTTGCAGCCGACAGCGTGTCGGTTTCTGGATTCATCCGCCTGTGCTTAGGCGACGACTTCGAGGCCGCGCTTTTGCACCAGGTGCAGCAGCTTGAGGGCCGTGCCCGTGGGCCGCTTCTGCCCAATCTCCCATTTCTGAACCGTCGAGAGACTGGTGTTCAGCAGGCGGGCAAAAACAGCCTGGCTGACCCGCGTGGTTTGGCGGATGTGCTTGATTTGCTCGGGCTCCAATGGCTCGACCGGCGGGAGGCACAGTTGGTCAAATTCACGCAGCGTGACCTGATCCAGCACGCCCGCCTTGTGCAGGCCCTTCGCCGTGTCGTGAACGGCGGCAAGGATCGGAGATTTAGTCTTTCGCATCGCAATCCACCTCTATCAGTTCGCCAGCACTCTGGGCCTTGGCAATCGCCAGCGCCGTCAGTGACAGCAGGTGCGCCGCCAACTTCTTCAACGCTTCGGTTTCGTCCTTGTCGATGTTGCTGCGCTCGTTCTTCGGGAAGCCGAACATGAACACCCAGCGGTTGCCCTTGTTCGTCGCGACCAGCGTTCGATAACCGCCGCTCTTACCTTGTCCGGGCCGTCCAATCCGCTTTTTGACCAGCCCACCACCCAGGTCTGCATCCACGAGGCCCTTCAACATTTCCTGCACTGCGACGCAGAGGCTGGAAGCGGCCAATCCTTCTTTGCGCGCCCAGCGGTCGAACCACCGGGACTTGTATACCGCCATGCCTGCCTCCTCACTCCTCATTTTATAGCACTAAGTGCTACAGCTACGCAAGCTGGTTTTGCCTAAGCAGAGAAGCTTGACGCCGCGTCGGCGTCAAGCCGCCAATACTGCTGGAGGTAGCAGCAGGTATGGCTGTAGGTCGAATGACCGATTCAAGAAGCGGTCATCCGGCGCCTGATTCCGACGTTTTGCTCCTGGCCGCACGCAGACCGCCGCTCCACGCCCCAATTCGCTTCTCGTCGACCGCTACCTCAATTCGCGAACCCCTCCAAATGCCCCACCAGGGCCCCCACGCTGACGGCGCGTCCCGATTCAGCCGCGTGCACATCTGCATCGCGCGCATCGTCGTTGCGCATCACCGCGGCGAGCTGGTCGTGGCGGTACGGCGCCACGTGCAGGCCGCTCACCTGGGGGCCTTCGACGATCACGGCCAAATCGACCTCGCCGCTGCGCACGCGCGTCGTGGCGTCTTCACGCCAGCACGCCTCGAAGCGTGCTCTGGGGGGGGTGAAGCTGGATCGCATGTCTATACAGACTTCTGTACGATCAACGCATGAAGACGACGCTCGACATCAACGACCAGTTGCTGGCCAACGCCAAGGTGCTGGCGGCGCGGCAGCGCACCAGCCTGACGCGCCTGATCGAAGAAGGCCTTTAACTGAGGCTGCGCAGTGCAGCCGGCCCAGCCAAGGCGCCGCGGCGGCGCATCCCGGTGCTCAAGGGCCGCGGGGGCTTGGTGGCGGGCGTGAACCCGCTCAGCAACAAGGCCCTGCTCGGCGCGCTGGACGATGACGCCTGACGTGAACCTGCTGATGGCGGCTTCGCGCAGCGACCACCCGCATCATTCAACGTCCAGCGTCTGGTTGTCGAAGGCATTGGCCGCAGCCGGCGCTGGCGCTTCGTTCACGCTCATGCCGATGGTGGTGGCAAGCTTCCTGCGGCTGGTCACCAGCCCGAAAATCTTCTATGTGCCGGCGAGCATCGACGAAGCGCTGCAATTCGTCGATGCTTTGCTGGAGCAGCCGGGCGTGTTTATGGCCGGCCTGGGCCCGGAGTGGCCAACCTTGCGTCAACTCTGCCTGGACAAACAACTTACCGGCATTGACCTGCCGGACGCATGGCTGGCAGCCGCGACGCTGCAACTGGGAGAGCACCTGGTCACCTTCGACACCGACTTCAAGAAGTTGCTGCCGCGCTCGAAGCTCACGGTGCTGGTGGCTACGGCCGGCTAATCCGCCTCCCGCCCCTCAATCCGCCAACGCCTCCAGGTGCCCCACCAGCGCCCCCAACGCTGAGGTCGCGTCCGGCTTCAGCCGCGTGCACAGCTGCATCGCGCGCAGCGCCCACACATCCGCCAGCGGCTCGACCGTCAGGCCCATTGCGCCGGCAAAGCTGCGCGCGGCGGCCAGAGGCAGCACGCCGATGCCGAGCCTGGCTTCGACGGAACGGCACACCGCTTCGAAGCTGCGCACCTGCACCCGCAGCGCCATCGGCCGCAGCAGCAGCGCAGCCTGGGCTTCGAGCAGGCGGGTCAGCGTGCTGCCACCTTCCAGGCCGACGAGGTCGCGCTCCAGCAGCTCGGCAAAGTACAGCGGCGTCTGGCCGCACAGCGCATCGTCGTTGCGCATCACCGCGGCGAGCTGGTCGTGGCGGTACGGCGCCACGTGCAGGCCGTTCACCTGGGGGCCTTCGACGATCACGGCCAGGTCGACCTCGCCGCTGCGCACGCGGCGCACGGCGTCCTCGCTCCAGGATTCCTCGAGCACCACGCGCACGTCGTCGTGGGCGGCCGAGAACGAGGCGATGTCGCCAGGCAGAAACTGCGTCATCGCCGAGGTGTTGCCCTGCACGCGCAGCACGCTCTGTTTGCCGCGCGAGTAGTTGCCCATCTGCGCGCGCATGTGGTGCACGCTGGCGATGACTTCGCGCGCCAGTTGCAGCAGCCGCTCGCCGGCGGGCGTGAGCCCCAGACCGCGCGAGTGGCGCTCGAACAGGATGGTCTTGAACTGGTGCTCCAGCAGCGACAGGCGCCGGCTGGCGGCAGGCACCGTGATCAGGCTGGCCTCGGCGGCCCGCGTCAGGTTCTTCATCTCGGCGGCACGCACGAACAGTGCGAGCGAGTCGAGGTCAGGCAGCATCGGCCGGTTCCCCGGGCTGTTCGAGGCCGTGGAAAAAGGTGCTGATCTCTGCGGCCAGCGCCGCGGGCTGTTCGAGCGCGGCGAAGTGGCCGCCCTTGGGCATCACGCTCCAGCGCCTGATGTCGGTGAAGACGCGGGCCGCCGCCTCCCGCGGCGGGCGCAGGATCTCGTGCGGGAACTCGCAGTAGCCGGTCGGCACGCTGATGTGTCCATCTATCGGCCACGCGCCATGCGCGCGGGCGTAGTACGGCCAGAACGAAGCGCCGATGCAGCGCGTGAACCAGTACAGGCTGATATTGCCGAGCATCTCGTCCATAGTCAGCGCGTGACGCGGGTCGCCGTCGTTGTCGGTCCAGGCGCGGTATTTCTCGGCGATCCACGCGGCCAGGCCGACCGGTGAGTCGGTCAGCGCAAAGGCCAGCGTCTGTGGCCGCGTGCCCTGGATCGCCTGGTAGCCGGTCTCGTCCTTCAGCCAGGCCTGCAGCTCATCGACATAACGGCGCTCGGCGGGGCCGGGGTTGTTGAACATCGCCGCATCGCGCTTGAGCGGCATCAGGTTCAAATGGATGCCGCTCACATGCGCTGCGCGGTTCGCGCCCAGCCACGCGGTGACGAACGAACCCCAGTCACCACCCTGCGCGCCGTAGCGCGTGTAGCCCAGGCGTTCGTGCATCAAGGTGTCGAAGATCGCGCCGATGTCCGCCAGCGACTTGCGCGCCTGGTGCGGCTCGAACGACAGCGTGTAACCCGGCAGCGACGGCACGACGACACTGAAGCCCTCAGCCACGAGCAGCGGGATCATCTTCATGAACTCGAGCACCGAGCCCGGCCAGCCGTGCGAGAGCAGCAGCGGCTTCGGCGCGGCGCCGCGGCCGATGACATGCAGGAAGTGGATGTCGATGCCGTCGATGCGGGTCTTGAACTGCGGCCAGGCATTCAGCGCCGCTTCGGTGGCGCGCCAGTCGAAGCGGTGGCGCCAGTCGTGCACCAGCTCGCGCATGAAGGCCAGCGACGTGCCGTAAGCCCAAGGTGGGCCCGACGAT
>JAYUSP010000235.1:0-5717 GCA_043755615.1 Betaproteobacteria bacterium | reverse complement strand
CGGCCATCGTTGGGCACGAACGAGTAGGTCTGAGTCAGCCGCACCGGATCGGCACCATTGGCGATGCAAGGCACACGCAGGACGGCGATGTGTCGGCGCACCGCGTCGACCAGTTTCGAGTTGACGTTGTCGTTGAGCAGGCGCATTCCCGGCGCCCGGTCGGGCGCGGTGAAGACGAGCTCGATGCGCACCTCGCCGCCGTCCTTGCGTTCGAGCTCCCGCTGCGGATACTCGGGCCGGCCGCGCTGGGCCAGCGGCGGCTCCAGGCAGCGTTCGGCGGCGGGCCGCTCAAGCATCGGCAAACCGGCCTGCGCCCATACCAGCGGCACGGCGGCGCCGTAGCTGGCCACAATGAAGCAACGCAAGGCGCTGCACAACGACGTCACGGCAGTCAGCGCCCCAGCACCTTGCGCACCACCGCCGCCACGTTGTCGGCGGTGATCTTGAAGAAAGCAAACAGCGCCGGCGCGGGCGCACTTTCGCCGTAGCGGTCGAGCCCGACCACCGCCGAGCAGCCGTATTTCCACCAACCGTCGGTGACCCCGGCTTCGACCGCGATGCGCGGCAATCTGGCCGGTAAGACACTTGTTTTGTAGGCCACGCTCTGGCGATCGAAGACGTTGGTGCTCGGCATGCTGACGACCCGCACCGCGATGCCTTGCTTCGCCAGCGCGGCCTGCGCATGCAGCGCGAGTTGCACCTCGCTGCCGGTGGCGATGATCACCGCCTGGGCTTTTTTCTTGAGCCCGACTTCGCTCGGCTCGGCCAGCACATAAGCGCCCTTGCTGATCTCGTCGAGGCCGGCCTTGGGCAAATACGGCAGGTTCTGCCGACTCAACAGCAACGCGCTCGGGCGTGTGTTGTTGCCGATCGCAAAGGTCCACGCGACCACCGTCTCGGCAGTATCGGCCGGGCGCCAGACATCCAGGTTCGGGATCAGCCGCAGGGCCGCCGCATGTTCCACGCTCTGGTGGGTGGGGCCGTCTTCACCGAGGCCGATCGAGTCGTGCGTGAAAACATGGATGACGCGCTTCTTCATCAGCGCGGCCATGCGGATCGCATTGCGGCTGTAGTCGCTGAAGGTCAGGAAGGTGCCGCCGTAGGGGATGAAGCCACCATGCAGCGCGATGCCGTTCATCACTGCGGCCATGCCAAATTCGCGCACGCCGTAGTTGATGTGGCGGCCGCCGTTGGGCACCCCGGCATCATCGAACCGCAGCGCCGGCGTTGACGATGTATTGGTCAGGTTCGAGCCGGTCAGGTCAGCCGAGCCGCCGAGCAATTCAGGCAGCGCCTGGGTGAAAGCTTCGAGCGCGATCTGGCTCGCCTTGCGGCTGGCCACGGTCTCGGCCTTGGCCTGCGCGGCAATGACGGCATCGACGGCGACCTGCGCAAAATTTGCCGGCAACCCGCCCTTCATGCGGCGTTGCAGTTCGGCGGCGAGATCGGGAAACGCGGCGCGGTAGGCCGCAAAGCTTTTGTCCCAGCGGGCCTGCGCCTGCGCGCCAGTGGCCTTGGCGTCCCAGGCCGCGTAGGCGGCGTCGGGGATCACGAAGGGCGGGTCGTTCCAGCCGATGGTTTCGCGCGTTAGCCTGATTTCGTCGGGCCCGAGCGCCTCGCCATGCGCCTTCGCGGTGCCGCCGCGGTTGGGTGAGCCTTTGCCGATGGTCGTCTTGCAAATCACCAGCGTGGGTTGGGTCACCGACGCGCGGGCCTGCAAAAGCGCGGCATCCACGGCGTCGACATCGTGGCCGTCGATGGGCCCGATCACGCTCCAGCCGCAGGCCGCGAATCGTTGCCCGGCGTTGTCGATGTACCAGGGCTGCACGCGGCCGTCGATGCTGATGCCGTTGTCGTCGTAGAGCGCGGTCAGCTTGTTCAGCTTCCACGCGCCGGCCAGCGCCACGGCTTCGTGGCTGATGCCTTCCATCAGGCAGCCGTCGCCCATGAAAACATAGGTGCGGTGATCGACGACCGCATGGCCGGGATGGTTGAATTCTTGCGCCAGCAGCTTTTCGGCCAGCGCCATGCCGACCGCATTCGCGATGCCCTGGCCGAGTGGGCCGGTAGTCGTCTCGACACCCGGCGTCAGGTCGACCTCCGGGTGACCGGGGGTCAGGCTGTGCAGCTTGCGAAAGTTGCGCAGCTCTTCCATCGGCAGCTTGTAGCCGCTCAGGTGCAGCAGCGCGTAGAGCAGCATCGAGGCGTGGCCGTTGCTGAGCACGAAGCGGTCGCGGTTGATCCAGTGCGGGTCGGCCGGGTTGTGTTGCAGGTGTCGGCCCCACAGTGCGACGGCCATCTCGGCCATGCCCATCGGCGCGCCCGGGTGGCCGGAGTTGGCCGCCTGCACGGCGTCCATCGCCAGCGCGCGGATCGCGTTGGCCATCATTTTGTTCTGCTCTTGATTGGGTGAGGGCATGCGCGGCGGGCCGGTGGCTTGGGGGAAGCCCGCGATTCTAGCCAGCGGCCCTCACGGAGAAGGGTTTGCCCGGCTCTGCGCCGGCGGCGTGCCGCCGGGCCTGCGCGACGACGCCGAGCGCTGCAACGCCGCGGCGCTGACCGCCAGCGCCACCGCCCAGCCGGCGCCATGCAGCCACAGCCGGGCGAACCAGATCGACAGACCTTCGAGCGACGGCCGCCCGGCTTCATCGGGCGACACCAGGTTCCACAAGGTGCCCGCCAGCACCAGTGGCGGCACGGCGACGAGCAGGCTCGCAGCGGCCGCGAACAAGGCCGCCACCGCGACCAGCAATCGCCAACCGCGGCGACGCTGCACCCACAATCCGCCGGCGACGGCCAGCGCGGCCACCAGCGGCACCGAGCGGGCCGGCATCTCGGCGCTGAATTCGTGTCCCGGCGCTATCACGCGCCCCGAGAGCACGACAAACGAATCGTTCTGCAGCACCGATCGAAGCTTGACATGCGCGCCGACCGGCTGCACGCCGTGGTGGACGACCGCGAAACCCGGCAGCAGTGTTTCCAGCGCGCTGCGCTGCCAGCCTGAGGCCGCGGCGCAGGCCCATTCGGTGAAGGGCATCGACGCGCCAGCGAAGAGCACCAGCAGCGCCAGCCAGCGGGCCGGCGTCAACGACCCGACCTCTCAAGCAAACGTGGCTTTGCCACTTTGCCTTTATCCCCGCGGGGGACGGCCGGCCGCGGCCGGCCATGGGGTGCTCAGCACCGCGCAAAAGATCAGTCCCGCCGGCACGATGAGCAGCAGCGGGCCCCAGACGGTGTGCAAGGCGTCGAAGCTGTCACGGTCATGGCGGTAGGCGGCGTACAGCAGCAGCACCCGGACCTGGTTCAGCGCCCACAGCGCCAGCACGCCGCCGAGCAGCCCCCACGCGGTGCGCCGGGCGTCGATGGGCGCGGCAAACAGCGCGGCGACATACAGGGTGATGACCTCCAGGCCATCGCAGCCGGTGGCCAGCGACAGGGTGCCCCCGGGCCAACGCAGGCGCGGGCCCGCGGCAACAACTTCATCCTGCGATAAAAACAGGTCGATCAACGCCGCCGCGGGCAGCACCGTCAGGGTGTCGATCAACAGCGCATGCCAGACGCTGTCTCGCAGCGCGAGATGCAGGCCTTGCAGCAGCGCGTAGACGAGCAAGAAGCAGGCAATCGCCAGCACGCCGGGCCGGCGCAGCGCACCCAGTGGCGAGTCGGCAGTGGTCACGCCGAGCGGCGGCGGCGGCGCGCCACCGCGGCGGCCAAGCCCAGCCCGGCGAACCACAGCAGCGTCGTCTGGGGCTCGGGCACCGGGGTCGGTGTGATGACCAGGTTGAAGCGCCAGTTGAAGCTGCCGACGCCGGTTTCCTGGATCCACAGCGTGTAGTCGCCTGCGGGCAGCGGCCGGCTGAAGCCGCTGGCACCAGCAGTCGGGACGGCCATCTCGTCGAGGATGTCGGTCTGACGTTGCGCCGGCCCGAAATGCGCCCAGCCAAGCAAACCGGCAGCGCTGACGGCGGCAGGATCGACAGTCATCGAAGCGCCGGCACCGAGTCCGATGAATGCGCTGCGGCCGGCAAAGGTGGCCTGCTGCCCGACCCGAATCTCGCTCAGGCCGAAGCCCTGCGGCACTCGCACATGCAGGAAGTCCAGGTCGATGCGCCCGTCGCCGCCGCGTCCGAAAGTGCCCGAGACAATATTGTTGCCGGCCTGCCCGTTGGGCCCCGGCGTGCCGGCCCAGGTGAGGTCGAGCGAGGCCGGCGCAAAGCGGTTGTCGCTCAGGTCACCGGACCCCGATTCGTGACGCTCCGCGGCGCCCGCGGCGGCAGCAACGACGAGCAGTGCGAGGGCAAAAATTTGCTGCATGGTGAAGTCCTCGCGTGAAGCTGGTTGTGGTTGATTGAAGTTGATTGACGCTGGCTGACTTCGACAAAGCTCAGCGCACGTTGTGTCCCTTGCGCGCCCGGCCCAGCGCGCGGCCAGCGTGGTGCTGGTGAAACTGGCGGCTGCGGCGACCATCGAACTGGCTGTCGCAGTGGCGCGGTTCAACCCGCTGCTGGCCGTCGGCTGATGGCATCGCATGTCGACTGCAACGAACGGTAGTCAGGCGATATGGCAAGGGCATGGCAGAAACAAGGCGGCGTGATGACAGCGCCGCAGGTCGGCGATGCACGACCCCCTACACTGGCGCGACCCATGTCCGCATCTGCCCTGATCCTGTGTGCCGGCCGCGGCGAACGCCTGCGCCCGCTGACCGACCACACGCCCAAGCCACTGCTGCCGGTGCGTGGCAAGCCGCTCGTCGTGTGGCACCTCGAAGCCCTGGCACGCGCCGGGGTGCGCGACGTCGTGATCAATACCGCCTGGCTCGAAGACCAGTTCCCGGCCGCGCTGGGCAACGGTGATCGCTGGGGTTTGAAGATCCACTGGTCGATGGAAGGCCGCGCCTTTGGCGGCGCGCTCGAAACCGGCGGCGGCATCGCACAGGCGCTGCCGCTGCTCGCCGACAGATTCTGGGTCGTATCGGGCGACGTTTTCCTGCCCGGCTTCGGCTTCGACCCCGCAGCGGCGCAGGTTTTTGCACAGGGCAGCGACCTCGCCCATCTGTGGCTGGTGGACAACCCTCCGCACCATCCGGCGGGCGATTTCGCACTCGCTGACGACGGGCTGGTATTGGCCGACGGCCCGCAGCGCCTGACCTGGGCCAGCGTGGGCCTCTTCGACGCGGCCTTGTTTGCCGGTATCGCTGCCGGCAAGCGCCTGCGATTGCGACCGCTATTCGATCACGCGTTGCAGTTGCGGCGGCTGCGCGCCCAGCGCTGGCGCGGGGTTTGGATCGACGTCGGCACGCCAGCGCGCTGGGCCGCGGCAAACGCTGCCGCGCCGGTCTGACGTGCTCGACGCGATCAGCATGAATCCTGTCCCAACGCCACCCGCCGGCCCGCGCCGGCGGCGCGCCCTGAGGCTCGGCATGGCACTGGTCGCCATGTTGGCATTGGCCAACGTGGTGGGCGCGGTTTTGCTGTTCCAGGCCGGTTGGTGGCCGGCCTGGGGCGCGATCGTGTCAACGCTGGTGACCGTCGGCATCGCCATTGCCATCGGGCGCAGCGTGCAGCAAGCCGATGGCGAGCGCGCCTTTGCCGCGGCCGCGTCAGCCCGCCAGGCCGAGGTCTTTGACAAGATCGCCGGCGGCATCGTGCTCTGGGATGCGCAGCAGCGGCTCGTCTTTTGCAATGCAGACTTTCGCGCGCTCTATGGCCCGATTGCCG
>JAYUSP010000234.1:0-5737 GCA_043755615.1 Betaproteobacteria bacterium | reverse complement strand
GGCCCGCGCGCCATGCGGCCTGATAACGCTGAAACCGACAGCACACGGGTCGACAGCAGCGTGAGCGGCCAGGCGATGAGCAGCGCCAGCGTGATGCCGGCGGTGGCGATGGCCACCGTGCGCCAGGTCTCGCGTGCCACCAGGGTCAAAAATTCGGCGCCGTAGGTGAGCGGGAAAAAGCTGCCCAGGAACTGCGCGCTGACGCGCAAGTTATTGGGCTCGACCAGCACCCAGGGGCGAAACTCGGTGGCCACGAACAGCGGCCACAGCAGCACCAGGCCGGCGCCGAGCCAGAACACGCGCCCGGCCCAGGCCGGGTCGCGCTGCCGCGGCGCGAGGGTCGATGTGATGCGGGTCACCGGCAATGCATCACCGCCGGTGGCGCGGCGACCGCTATCAGCGGTGGCACCTCGGGCGCCGGGCCATGCAGCTCGTCTTCGTGCTGCGCGTAGAGGTCGTTCAAATGGGCCAGGGTGACGTCGGCGGCGGCCAGGTCGAAAACCATCAAGCCATCGCGCAGCCCGACGACGCGCGGAAATTTTGCCAGCGCGACCTCGACCTGGTGCAACGTGGTGACCAGCGTGCGGCCGGCTTCGCGCGCCGCATCGACGAGCGTGTTGATGGCCTGTTTGGCGCGTGTCGGGTCGAGCGCCGACAGCGGCTCGTCGACCAGCCACAGCCGCGCCGGCGCGAGCAGTGCACGCGCCAGGCCGACACGCTGGCGCTCTCCGCCGGAAAGACGGTCGACCCGCTCGAAAAGTTTGTCGGCGAGGTCGAAGCGTTCCAGGGCGGCGTAAACCGCGGGGATATCGGCCGGATAAAAAAGCGATCGCAGGCTGGCGGCGAGTGTCATCGCTGGCAGCCGCGCGGCGAGCACCGCGGTCACGACACGCTGGCGCGGTGGCAGCGGCGGCACCTGCGGCGCCAACACCAGCCGGCCGCGAAGGCGCTGAAGGGCCGGGCGCGACAGTCCCCAAGGCTCGATGCCATCGAGTTCGAGACGGCCTTGAGAGGGCTTCAGCGCGCAGGCGAGCACTTGCAGCAGCGTCGTCTTGCCGGCACCCGACGGGCCGATGATGGCGAGCGGTTCGCCGTCGGCGATGCTCAAGGAGAGCGGCCCGAGCGCAGCGGCGGTGCCTGGGCGCGCTGCCGGATGGCGCGCCACCACGGCGTCAAGGGTCAGTCGCATCAGGCGCTGACGGCGGCTTCAAAGCAGGCCGGCGCTGCGCGCGGCGGCTTCGATGCCTTTGTAGTTTTCAGGCTGCGTCGCGATGTAGCGCGTGGCCCGGTTCAACTGCAGGATCTCCTTGCCTTCGGGCGTTGCCGGGTCCAGCGCGAGCAGTGCCTTTTGCAGACGATTGCGCAGGTCGGCGGGCATGTCGGCATGCACCGACCAGTTGTAGTTGAAATAGGGCGGGGTGCTGAAGAACACATCGACGGCTTTGGTGTCGACCTTGTTTTCGCTGACGAACTTTTTCCATACCGTGATGTCCAGCGCCGCCGCGTCGACCTTGCCGCTGACGACCGAGGCGATCGTGGCGTCATGTGCGCCCGAATAAGCGATGCGCTTGAAATCCTTCTCCGGGTCGATCCTGGCTTGCAGCAGGAAGCTGCGCGGCATCAGGTGGCCCGAGGTGCTGCTCTGCGAGCCGAAGGAAACCTGCTTGCCCTTCATGTCGGCCAGGCTCTTGATGCCCGAATCGGTTTTGGCGATGAAAACCGACTGGAAGCGGGTATCTTCTTCGCGCTGCGCGATCGGCACGATTTTGCCGCCCGAGCGAATGCTCGCCTGCACAAATGTGAAGCCACCGAACCAGACCACATCGACCTTCTTGTTGACCAGCGACTCCACCGCCGCCGGGTAGTCGGTGACGGGTGTGAATTCGACCTTCATGCCGAGCTGTTTTTCAAGATAACTTGCCAGTGGCGTGAATTTGCGCACCTGTTCGGTGGCGGCTTCTTCGGGAATCGTGGTCACGCGCAGAACGGCCTGTGCGTGCGCCGTTGCAGCAACGGCGATCAGCGCGCAACCCGCAAGGAAACGACGGGCCGCTCCCGAGTGTCCTTGCCCCCTTCGGGGGGCCCGACGCGAAGCGGCGGGTTCGGGGGCGCTCATCAAAGCTTTCAAGGTGCGCGAAGGTGAGAGATCAAGCATCGTGTTCTCCGAAGTATTGAATCGGTTGGTGTAAGGAGTCGAGGTCGCTGCCGACCGACCTGGGATTACAGCGCAAACGCGCTCGCCTCGCATTGGACCGGTGATAAAGTGAATCGAATGACCCTCAACGCCAAGCCGCAGGGCGCACTGACGACCGCCCGTTGCCGATGAAAACCCCGGCCTTCATCCAGATCCACCACGACCAACACCAGGCGCTGCGCGACGAGTTGGCCGCGGGCCTGCGAGCCACGCCGCCGGCAGTTTCGCCGAAGTTTCTCTACGACCCGCTCGGCTCGCGCCTGTTCGATGCGATCACGGAGTTGCGTGAGTACTACCCGACACGCACCGAAGCCGCGATCCTGGCCCAGCATGGCGCCGATATCGCGCGCCATGTCGGCGCCGGCCAGACCCTGGTCGATCTCGGCGCGGGGAACTGCGTCAAGGCCGGGCGGCTGTTTGCGACGCTGCGCCCGAGCCGCTATGTCGCGGTCGATATCTCGGTGGAGTTTTTGCGCGAGTCGCTGGCCTGTTTGCAGCGCGAACACCCGCAGATGGACATGCTTGGTGTCGGCATGGATTTTTCGGTCAACCTCGATCTGCCGGCGCAGGCCGGGGCCGGCCCGCGCACGGTCTTCTACCCGGGCTCGAGCATCGGCAATTTCACCCCCGACCTAGCGCTGGTGTTCTTGCGCCAGGCGCGTGCCGCGGCACAAGGCGGGCAGCTGTTGATCGGCGTCGACCTGGTGAAGCCCACGCCGTTGCTTGAGGCCGCTTACGACGATGCGCTCGGCGTCACCGCGGCGTTCAACCTGAACTTGCTGTACCACGTCAACGCGCTGCTGCAATCGGATTTCGACATCCGCCAGTGGCGGCATGTGGCGCTGTTCAACACCACGCTGTCGCGGATCGAGATGCATCTCGAAGCGCGGGTGGATGTTGGCGTCCACTGGCCGGCCGGCGAGCAGCGTTTTGCCGCCGGGCAGCGCATCCACACCGAAAATTCATACAAATACCGCCGCGGTGACTTCGAAACACTGCTGCGCGACGCCGGCTTCACTGACGTGCACAGCTGGACCGACGAGCAGGGCTGGTTTGCGGTGATGCTGGCGCGGGTTGCGTGACAGGCTTGATGCCTGCCGGGCCGCACGCTCTGGTCACCGTGCCCGTCAAGCCGTGCAGCTGCGAAAGCCGGCAAAGATATCGTTGCGGCCGGCTTCGAAGAAGTTGCGGTAACGACGATGTTTGAACGGCGCCGGGGTTGCAAACGACGCACCACGCAAGACCGGCCGGCCGTCGAACCAGGGCTGCGAATAGTCACGGTAGGGATGGGGTCTGAAGCCGGGGTAGGGCGCAAAGGCGCTCGCCGTCCACTCCCAGACCTGGCCCCAATCCCAAGCCAAGCCCGCTGGGTCATCATCCGTGATCGTGGCTGCCGCACTGGCGGCGAACTCCCATTCGGCTTCGGTCGGCAGCCGGCGCCCGGCCCAGGCGCACCAGGCCAGCGCTTCGTGCTGGCTCAGGTTGACGACGGGTTGGTGTGGATCGAGGGTGGCCCATTGGCCAAAACAGGCGCGTTGCCAGGGGGCTGCGGGGTCGAGCGCATCGTTGATGTCGGAACTGCGATGCAGGTATCGCGGCCGGCCGTTGCAGTGGCGCTGTCGCCAGGCCCAGCCTTCTTTTGTCCACCATTGCGGGTCGTCATAACCACCCGCGTCCATGAAGGGCAAAAACCGCTGCCAGGTGACCGGCGCGCGGTCGATCACAAACGGCGCGATATGGACTTCATGTGCGCCGAGTTCGTTGTCGAATGCAAATTCGGCGGCGCCGCTACCGAGCATGAAGTTGCCGCCGGCCAGCGCGACTTCGCCGTTTGCTGCAGCCGGCGCGCGCGCCGGCTCGACCTGATCGATCGCAGCGCGCAAGTCGATCGTCAGGTGCTGCGCCATGGTGACTGCCGCGTCAATGTGCATCAGCTCGTGCAGCAGCACGAGGCGGAAAAAGTACAGCGCATCGCCGTCGCGTGGCGACTGGTGCAACAGCGCCAGCGTGCGTGTGCGGATCTGGTCGATATCGCGCTGTGTGCGCGCGCCATCCGGCAGGTCGAGATGCCAGCGGCTGGCGTGGGCGACGTGGGTCGAGTCGTACAGGCTGTCGGCATTGCGCCGCAGCGGCGCGGCGCGGGCCATCGTGGGGTCGGCAGCGCTGCCTCGCAAGCGCTGCGGGTTGCGCGCGATCCAATACTCTTCAAACCAGCCGATATGGCCGATCTCCCACAGCGGCGGATTCAACTCGGGTGCATAGGGCACGGCCAGCTCGCCGCCCGGCCTGGCGGCGAAAGCCGTGTAGATGCGCCGCAGTTGCCGGCGGGCATCAAGCAACGCGGCTCCGAGTGCGGCCGGGCCGGCCGCGCGGATGGCATGCGCGGCGTCGGCGTCGGTCGGGTTTGAGTCGGTGGCAGCGAGCATGTCGATGAAAAAAAAGCCCAGCCTGTGCATCGTGACACCGGCGCTGGCCGCGGCAAACAACGGCAACTGGCAGACCGCCTCCCGCTGGGCGCGGATATTAGCCGCCGATTATCGGGTCAGCGTCGTCGCCGACTGGCATGGCCAGCCTTGCGACTTGATGATCGCGTTGCACGCGCGGCGCTCGGCGCCGGCCATCGCCGCCTGGTCGGCGCAGTTGGTGCGCCGGCCGCTGGTGGTGGTGTTGACCGGCACCGATCTGTACCGCGACATCCACCACGACGTCGCCGCGAGGCAGTCGTTGCAGCTTGCCGATCGATTGGTGGTGCTGCACGAACTTGCGCCGCTGGATGTGCCCGCCGAGCACCGTGAAAAAACCCTGGTCTGCTTTCAAAGCTGCACCGCGTGGAAGCCGTACGACAAGACAAAGCGCCGGCTGCGCGCGCTGATGGTCGGCCACCTGCGCGAAGAGAAAGACCCGGCGACTTATTTTGCAGCGGCACGTTTGATCGCCGGCCGCAGCGACATCGTGCTCGACCATATCGGCGCGCCGCTCGATGCCGAGCTCGGCGCGCAGGCGCAGGCCTTGATGCACAAACATCCGCACTACCGCTGGCTCGGCGCGGTCAATCACCGCGATACCCGCGCCCGCATCCAGCGCGCCCATGTGCTCGTGCATTGCAGCCGCATGGAAGGCGGCGCGCATGTCGTGATGGAAGCGGTGCGCAGCGGCACACCGGTGATCGCCTCGCAGATCCCGGGCAATGTCGGCATGCTTGGGCGTGACCACCCGGGTTACTTCGCGCCCGGCGATGCGGCCGCGCTGGCGTCGCTGCTCGAGCGCGCCCGCGACGATCCGGCTATGCTGCCAGCCCTGCAAGCACAAAGCGCCGCACGCGCGCCGCTCTTCGACCCCGCCCATGAACGAGCCACGCTGCGGGCGCTGATGGCCGGTCTGGTGCGGCGTTGATTTGCCGCCCTGGTGTCCCCATGAATTGACCGCATCCTCAACTGCCTCGTTTGCACAGTTCGCCCCATTCGCCCAGACCGCCCCGACCGCCCCCACGGAGACCCTCATGAACGCCCCCGACAAAATCACCGAACCGCGCCTGACTTCGCT
>JAYUSP010000233.1:0-5749 GCA_043755615.1 Betaproteobacteria bacterium | reverse complement strand
ATGTCGGCCGACGGATCCAGGCGCATCGCGTGGCGCAGCGCGGCCCCCAAAAACAGGTCGGCGCAGTGAGCCAACTGGGTCGCGATGCGTGCGGCCCGCGGCGAGTGCGACGCCGCGCCGAGCAACAGGTCGTGCACCACCAGGCCGGCGCGCTGGGTCAGCAGCTTCATCGCCGCGTAGGCATGGGTCACGCTGGCGGGGCGGTCGTCGGCAAGGAACAGCGGGGCCATTTCGTCGCGCGCCGCGTGGCGCGCATCGCGCCGGCAAAACAGCCGGCACAGGTCGACCGCAGGCGCGTGCACCAAGACCACGTCCACCTGCTCCACCGCGTCGGCCAGCGCTTGCAAAAAGCCCGAGGTGAAGCCGTGGGTGTCGACAAAGCGCAGCGGCAACCCGCGGGCGGCCAGGAACGACACCCCTGGCGACAGCGGCTCGATGCATTCGGACAACTCGATCATCGCCATCTCGCCGGCCGCCTGGGCGCGTTCGGAGGCGTCGACCACCAGCGTGTGCGCGCCCTGCTCGCCGAAGGCGCTGCACAGCCGCTCCAGCATCAGCCCGCCGCAGGCCAGGTGCGGGTTAGCGACCACCGGCACAAAGCGCAACTGCGAACTTGCAAACATGCGGCGCAGGCCGTCGGCCTGGTCCAGCGGCGCGGGGGGCGACATCGGGTTCCGCATCAGGCGGTCCCCACCGCGCCGGCGCCCTGGCCACCGGCCAATTGGCGGGCGCTGAAGATCAGGTTGACCTCGGGCGCCTCCAGGCGGTAGGCGCTCCACGGGGTGGCGCGCAGCGCGCGGTGCAGCAGCACCTGCGCGGGCAGGCGGTGCCAGTCTTCCGGGACCCGCTGGCCGTTGGCCACACCCAGCACCTGCAGCTTGTGGCGGATCACGGCGTCCAGCGCCGGCCCGAGCTTCACGGCCTCGTCCATCTTGGACAGGATCACGCCGCGCGCCAGCGGGGCGCGGTAGGCATGGATCACGTCGTCGATGGTTTCGCCCTGCGCCGCCGCGTTGATCACCAGCAGCTTGTTGATGCTGTTGTGGCCCAGCATGTCCAGCAGCTCCGGCGTGCGGGTGTCGCGCTGGGCCATGCCGGCGGTGTCGATCAGGACCATCTTCTTGCCCGACAACAGGTCGAGCAAATCGTCGAGCGAGGTGCGGTCGTGCGCGGTGTGCACCGGCACGCCCAGGATGCGGCCATAGGCCCGCAGTTGTTCATGCGCGCCGACGCGGTAGGCGTCGAGCGTGACCAGCCCGAGTTGACCCGCCCCATGGCGCGAGGCGAAGGCCGCCGCGATCTTGGCCGTGGTGGTGGTCTTGCCCACGCCGGTGGTGCCCACCAGCGCAAACACGCCGCCCTGGTCTTCGAGCGCGGGCTCGCGTTCGGCGGTCAGCAGGTTGCGCTCCAGCACCCCGGCGGCCCAGCCGAGCTCGTCGGTGACCTCGGGCGCCATGCTGTCGGCGAGCTTGCGGATCAGCGCCGGCGAGAAGCCGCAGTCCAGCAACCGCTGCGTCAGGCGCGCCTGCGCCGGGTGGCGCTGCAATTTGTCCATGAAGGCCAGGGCGCCGAAGCGCTCTTCGATCAGGCCCTTGACTTGGCGCAGCTCGTTCATCATGTCCTGCTGGTCGCGCCGCGCCAGGCTGTGGTCTGCCTGCGCCGCCGCCGCGGCACGCGGGGCCGGCAGCTCGTCCCGCAACGCCGCGGGGGTCGGGCTGGCCAACGCCGCGATCGAGCCCGCCGGCGCGCGTGGCGGGTCCAGCCGCTCCCGCAACGGACCGGGCGGCGCCTCGTTCGGCACGACGATCCGAGGCGGCTTGCCGACGACGCGCTCGGACGCCTCGGTGGCTTCGGCGCGCAAGGCCGCGTCGCGCCGCTTGAGCATGCGTTCGCGCACATAGCCCTGGAACGACAAGGTGCTCATCGACATCTGATCGACGTCCTCGGCCACGCTGGTGGTCAACAGCACCGGGTCGATGCGGGTCGGCGGCGGCTGGGCGGGGGCTCGCGCCGCTTCGGCGGACGCGGCCGCCGCGATCCGGACCGATTCGGCCGAGACGCGTTCGATCTGCGCGACGCTTTCCGGCGCCATGGCCATCACCTCGACCCCTTCGACGCAGGGCTTGGTCGACAGCACCACCGCGTCTTCGCCGAAGGCCTCGCGCACGAGGGTCAGGGCTTCGCGTGCCGTGCGCGCGGTGAATCGCTTGACGTTCATGGGGTGGTTCCGAAAATTTGTTGACTGGCGGCGTTCGCGCCGCCGGCGCTCATGCGGTTCATGCGGCTCATGCCGTTCATGCGGCTCCTGAGGACAGCGCGATTCATGCGCCCGCCCCGACGATCGAGCCGATGCGTATCGAATGGGTCTCGGGGATCTCGCTGTGGCTCAGCACGCGCAGCCGAGGCGCGGCGCGCTTGAGCAAACGGGCCATCGGCGCGCGGATCAGGTCGGGCACCAGCAGGCAGGCCGGGTGACCCAGGTCCTCCTGGCGCTTGGCGGCGTCGGTGGCGCTGCGCGACAGGGTCTCGGCCACGCCCGGGTCCAGCGCCGCGCCATGGGCCGAGCCCAGCGCCTGCGTGACCAGGCGCTCCAGGTTGGGCTCCAGCGCAATCACATCGAGCTCCAGGGTCGGGCCGTAGATCTGCTGGACGATGCTGGGTGCCAGGTGGACGCGGATGCGCCGCGCCAGCTCGGCGGGGTCGATGCTGGCGCCGGCGTGTTCGGCCAGGCTCTCGACGATGGAGCGCATGTCGCGGATGTGCACGCCTTCTTCCAGCAGCAGTTGCAGGATGCGTTGCAGGACAGGGATCGCGACCATCTTGGGCACCACGTCTTCGATCAGTTTCGGGGCCAGCTTCGTCACATGTTCGACGAGCTGCTGGGTCTCGACTCGGCCCAGCAAGCGGGCCGCGTGAAGTTGCATCAAGTGTGAAAGATGGGTCGCGACCACGGTCGAGCAATCAACGACGGTAAATCCGGCCATTTGGGCGTTTTCGCGCTGCTGCTCCTCGATCCACACCGCCGGCAGGCCGAAGGCCGGGTCGGTGGTCGGCGTGCCTATGAGTTTTTGCGTCGTGTGGCCGGGGTTGATGGCCAGCCACATGCCCGGGAAGGCCTCGCCCTCGCCGACCAGCGCGCCGCGCAGCGTCAGCCGGTACTTGCTGGGCTTGAGATCGAGG
The DNA here is from genome assembly GCA_043755615.1 of Betaproteobacteria bacterium. Classification (GTDB taxonomy): domain Bacteria; phylum Pseudomonadota; class Gammaproteobacteria; order Burkholderiales; family Burkholderiaceae_C; genus Rubrivivax. Next base: position 2,569 of record JAYUSP010000233.1, on the reverse strand, counting down.
TTGTCGCGGATGTGCACCGGCGGCGGCAGGAAGCCGACCTCCTGCGCGAACTTCTTGCGCACGCCCTTGATGCGCGCCAGCAGGTCGCCGTCGCGCGCCTTGTCGACCAGCGCGATCAGCCGGTAGCCCACTTCCAGGCCCAGCGTGTCGACCGGCACCAGGTCGTCCCAGCTCGCCTCGGCGTTGGCCGCGGGCTCGGCCACCGGCGCGGGCGGCGCGGCCAACGCGCGCTGGGTGCGCTCGCGCATCCGGTAGGCGGCGTAACCCAGCCCGGCCGAGATGAGGATGAAAACCACATGCGGCATGCCCGGGATCACCCCCAGCAGGCCGATCACGCCGGCGGTAATGGCCAGCGAGCGCGGCGAATTGAACACCTGCGCGGCGATCTGCGTGCCGACGTCTCTTTCCTTGCCGACGCGCGACACCACCATCGCCGCGGCCACCGAGATCAACATCGCCGGGATCTGCGCCACCAGCGCGTCGCCCACGGCCAGCAGGATGTAGCTGTTCGCCGCGTCGGCGGCCGACAGGTCGTGCTGCGCCACGCCGATGATGAAGCCGCCGATGATGTTGATGACCAGGATCAGCAGCCCGGCCATCGCATCGCCGCGCACGAACTTGGAGGCACCGTCCATCGAGCCGAAGAACTCGGCCTCTTCGCCCACCTCCAGCCGCCGGCGGCGGGCTTCCTTCTCGTCGATCAGGCCGGCGTTCAGGTCGGCGTCGATGGCCATCTGCTTGCCCGGCATCGCGTCCAGCGTGAAACGCGCGCCGACCTCGGCGATGCGCTCGGCGCCCTTGGTGACGACCATGAAGTTGATCACGACAAGAATCGCGAAGACGATCAGCCCGACCGCGAAGTTGCCGCCGATCAGGAAGTGCCCGAACGACTCGATCACCGCACCCGCCGCGCCCGGGCCGCTGTGGCCTTCGAGCAGCACCACGCGGGTGGAGGCCACGTTGAGTGACAGGCGCAGCAAGGTGGTCAGCAGGATCACGGTGGGGAACGCCGCAAAGTCCAGCGGGCGCAGCATGTAGCTGGCCACGACCATCACCATCAGCGCCATCGCGATGTTGAAGGTGAACAGCAGGTCCAGCACGAACGGCGGCAGGGGCAGCACCATCATGGCCAGCACCATGATGATGAACATCGGCGCCATCAGCGCCTTGATGGCCGTCGCGTTCGGGCCCAGTGCCGATTGCAGGCGCCGCAGCAGGGTGTTCATTCGGCGTCCTCGGGAGCGGGTGGGGCGGGGTGGTGCGGGTCCAGTTCGGGCGGCACGTTCAGCGCGGGCAGGTCGCCCGGCATCACAGCGCGGCCGGCGATGGCCGCGCGCAACTGGTACACATAGGCGAGCACCTGGGCGACGGCGTTGAACAGCGCGGCCGGGATTTCGCGATCAATATCTGCATGCGCATAGAGCGCACGCGCCAGCGTCGGGGCTTGCAGCACCGGCACCTTGGCGTCGCGGGCGCTGTCGCGGATCGTCATGGCCAGCAGGTCGGCACCCTTGGCGACCACGCGCGGCGCGCCCATGCGCGCGTCGTCGTACTTGAGCGCGACGGCATAGTGGGTCGGGTTCATCACCACCAGGTCGGCGGTGGGCACCGCGGCCAGCATGCGGCGGTTGGCCATCTCGCGCATGCGCTGCTTGATCTTGGCCTTGATCTCGGCGTTGCCTTCGAGCTCCTTGTGCTCTTGCTTGGCTTCCTGCTTGCTCATCTTCAGCTTGTTGGCATGCAGAAGCTTTTGCAGCGGCGCATCGATGGCGGCAAACAGCGCCAGCGCCAGCAGCAGCAGCAGCATGCCGCTGAACACCGTCTGGCTCATCTGCGCGATGGCTGCGGGCAGCGCCAGGCCCAGCGCGCCGACAAAGTCGTTCAGGTGGCTCTTCAGGTACAGCGCGCCGATGCTGCCCAGGATCAGCGCCAGCAGGCTGGCCTTGAGCGCATCGACGAGCTGCTGCTTGGCAAAGATGCGCGGCAGGCCGGTGATCGGGTTGAGCTTGCCGAAGTTGGGCGCGAGCGGCTTCCAGGTCCAGTTCCAGCCGCCCAGCGCGACGCCTGCGGCCAGCGCCACCGCGCTCATCAGCAGCCCCACCGGCAGCACCACCCACAGCAGCGTCAGCGTGAGTTCGTGCAGGCGCTCGACCATGACGCCGGGGTCGCCCAGAGAACCGGGCCGCAGGCGCAGCGCGCCGGCCAGCATTTCCTGCAGCAGCCGGGTCACCTGCGGGGCCAGCGCCATCAGCGCCGCGGCCGCCGCGGCCAGCGCCGCGAAGTGCCCCAGGTCGCGCGAGCGCGGCAGTTGGCCGTCTTCGCGCGCCTTGTCGAGCTTGCGTTGCGATGCGGGTAGGTTGCGGTCTTGGGCGTTGGGGTCGGCCATGGCGGGAAAGTAATTCCGGTTGCCTGGCCATTGTTTGCGTGATGCGTCCCGGGCTTGAGCCGGATGAAAGGGGTGAAGCCCGGGCTGTTCGTCGCGCCGCGGATTCGCAGGTGCGCCGCGGCGGCCGATCAGCGCAAGTCTTGACGACTCATGGCGTCTGCGGCTCTTCGGTGTCGGCCGAGG
>JAYUSP010000232.1:0-5755 GCA_043755615.1 Betaproteobacteria bacterium | reverse complement strand
CAACGCCGTCGCGGAGTCTTGTTTTTTCCAGGTTCCGATGCAACTCCCCACCATCCTCGCCGGCAAACGATTCACGCTGCCCCGCCCCACCGGGTCGGCCGACGCGCTGCTGCTCGCGCATCTGGCGCAAGCGCGCAAGGCCGCGGGCCAAACGCTGGTCATCGTCACCGCCGATCCTGGCGACAGCCAGCGCCTGGCCGACGAGATGCCGTTTTTTGCGCCAGGCTTGCGGCTGTCGGTTTTCCCCGATTGGGAGACCCTGCCCTACGACACCTTCAGCCCGCACCAGGATCTGATCTCCGAGCGGCTGGCCACGTTGTGGCGGCTGCTGCAGCGCGACCTCGATGTCGTGCTGCTGCCAGCGACGACCGCGCTCGCGCGCCTGGCGCCGCCGTCGTTTCTGGCCGGCACCACGTTCAACTTCAAGCAGAAGATGCGGCTCGACGAAGCCGCGCTCAAGGCCCAGCTCACGCTGGCCGGCTACCAGCATGTCAGCCAGGTGGTGTCGCCAGGTGAATATGCGGTACGCGGCGGGCTGATCGACTTGTTCCCGATGGGCTCGTTGGTGCCTTACCGGGTCGACCTCTTCGGCGACGAGGTCGACTCGATCCGCACCTTCGACCCCGACAGCCAGCGCAGCCTGTACCCGGTGCCCGAGGTGCGCCTGCTGCCCGGCCGCGAGTTCCCGATGGACGAAGCGGCGCGCACCGCTTTTCGCGCGCGCTGGCGCGAAAAACTCGACGGCGACCCGACCAAGTCGCGGGTCTACAAGGACATCGCACAAGGCATTGCGACGGCCGGCATCGAGTACTACCTGCCGCTGTTTTTTGACCAGACCGCGACCTTCTTTGCCTACCTGCGCAGCGACGACGCGCTGGTGCTGCACGGCGAGATCGACGGCGCGCTGGCGCACTTCTGGACCGACACCCGCGAGCGCCACCGATTCTTGCAGCACGACCCCGAGCGGCCGATCCTGCCGCCGGAACAGCTCTTCTTGCGGCCAGAGGAATTTTTCAAGGAAACCCAGACCTATGCGGTGTTGGCGTTGCGTGGCAACGAAGCCGCCGCGGTCTCGCCAGAGACCGCTTCGACGGTGTCGTGGGCCCGCCCGCTGCCCGACGTCAGCATCGACCGCGGCGCCACCGAGCCGCTGCACGCGCTGCAGGCGCACATCTCGTCGACTGCGGCGCGCGTGCTCATCGTCGCCGAGAGCGACGGCCGCCGCGAGAGCCTGCTTGAGCTGCTGCGTGACCACAGAATAGATCTGCCGACGGTCGACTCGCTGGAAGACTTTCAGACCGGCACCGAGCATGTAGCCATCGTCGCGGCACCGCTTGCCGCGGGCTTCCACTGGCACGAGCCGGCGCCGCGGCCGAACCCGGTCTCGATCCAGTTCATCACCGAAACCGAACTTTTTGCATCGACACCGCAGGCACGCCGACGCCGCAAGCAGGAGCAGACGAGCAGTGTCGAGTCGCTGATCAAGGATTTGTCGGAGCTGAAAGTCGGCGACCCCGTCGTGCACCTGAACCACGGCATCGGGCGTTATCGCGGCCTGGTGCATATCGACCTGGCGCAAGGTGCCGATGGCGGGCCGAGCGAGTTTTTGCACCTCGAATATGCCGACAGCGCGACGCTGTACGTGCCGGTCGCACAACTGCACCTGATCGGCCGCTACACCGGCGTCGCCGCCGACGAAGCGCCGCTGCACCGCCTGGGCTCGGGGCAGTGGGAAAAAGCCCGCCGCAAAGCAGCCGAGCAGGTGCGCGATACCGCCGCCGAGCTGCTGAACCTGTACGCCCGGCGCGCCGCGCGCGAAGGTTTTGCGCACCCCTTCTCGGCGCACGACTACGAAGCCTTCGCAGCCAGCTTCGGCTTCGAAGAAACCGCCGACCAGCGCGCAGCGATCCACGCCGTCATGCAGGACATGATCAGCCCGAAGCCGATGGATCGCCTGGTCTGCGGTGATGTCGGTTTTGGCAAGACCGAAGTTGCGCTGCGCGCCGCCTTTGTCGCCGTGCATGGGGGCAGGCAGGTCGCACTGCTGGCGCCGACGACGCTGCTCGCAGAGCAGCACTACCAGACCCTCGTCGACCGCTTTGGAAAATGGCCAGTGAAGGTGGCCGAGCTGTCGCGCTTCCGCTCCGACAAGGAGATCAAGGTCACGCTCGAAGGGCTCGAAGCGGGCACCGTCGATATCGTCGTCGGCACCCACAAGCTGCTGTCCCCGAACATGAAGTTCAAGCGCCTGGGTCTGCTCGTGATCGACGAGGAACACCGCTTCGGCGTGCGCCACAAAGAGGCCATCAAGGCGATGCGCTCGGAAGTCGACGTGCTGACGCTGACCGCAACGCCGATCCCGCGCACGCTGGGCATGGCGCTCGAAGGCCTGCGCGACTTGTCGGTGATCGCCACTGCGCCGCAGCGCCGGCTGGCGATCAAGACCTTTGTGCGCACCGAGGGCAACGGTGTCATCCGCGAAGCGGTGCTGCGCGAGCTCAAGCGTGGCGGCCAGGTTTTCTTTCTGCACAACGAGGTCGAGACGATCCAGCACCGCGCGACGAAACTCGCCGAGCTGCTGCCCGAGGCGCGCATCGCCATTGCGCATGGCCAGATGCCCGAGCGTGAACTCGAGCGTGTGATGCGCGACTTCATCGCCCAGCGCTACAACCTGCTGCTGTGCTCGACGATCATCGAAACCGGCATCGACGTGCCGACCGCCAACACCATCGTGATGTCGCGTGCCGACAAGTTTGGCCTGGCCCAGTTGCACCAGTTGCGCGGCCGGGTCGGGCGCAGCCACCACCAGGCCTACGCCTATCTGCTCGTGCCCGATGTCCAGGCCTTGAGCAAGGCGGCGCAGATGCGGCTCGACGCGATCCAGTCGATGGAAGAGCTCGGCTCGGGTTTTTATCTCGCGATGCACGACCTCGAGATCCGCGGTGTGGGCGAAGTCCTTGGTGACAAACAAAGTGGCAACCTGATGGAGGTTGGTTTCCAGCTCTACAACGACATGCTCGGCGAAGCCGTGCGCGCCCTCAAGGCCGGGCGCGAACCCGATCTGCATTCGCCGCTGGCCGCAACCACCGAGATCAACCTGCACGCGCCGGCGCTGCTGCCCGACGCCTACTGCGGCGATGTGCAGACACGACTGAACCTGTACAAACGCCTGGCCACGGTGGACACCAACCAGCGGCTGGATATGCTGCTGGAGGAGATCACCGACCGCTTCGGCAAACTGCCCGCGCAGGGCCAGACGCTCTTCGACACCCACCGGCTGCGCCTGCTCGCCAAGCCCTATGGCGTGATGAAGATCGACGCCGGCCCGAAGCTGATGAGCATCATCTTTCGCCCCAACCCGCCGGTGGATGCGGCGCGCATCATCGCGCTGGTGCAGAAGACGCGGCATATCAAGTTGGCCGGCAACGACAAGCTGCGCATCGACCGCGAGCTGCCCGATGTGCGCGAACGGGTGCAGTACCTGCGCGATGTGCTGCGCGCTTTGGGTCCACCGACCACTGCCGCTGCGGCACACTGAAGGCATGGCACTCCACCCCGACCTGCCCCGTTCGCCGTACGCGGCGTTGAATCCCGCGCACCGCTGGTTTCCGGCCGACGAAACACTCCGCGCCAGCGCGTACGAGCGGCTGCTGCCGCCCCTGGTGGCGCGCATCCGCGCCGAGGTGACGGCCTGGCGCGACAGCGGCTATGCCGGTGCGTCGGCCACTTCGCGGACCCTGCTGCAATGGTGGTTCGGCGTCAACCACGTGGTGCAGCGCGCTGACGGCACCAGCGAGCCCTTCCGCTGGTATTTTGCGCAGCGCGAAGCCGTTGAGTCGGTGATCTGGCTCTACGACGTCGCCCGAGCCCGCGACAAGTTCGACCTGATGCGCTTCGACGCCTCAGGCGCCGTTTCGGCCGGCATGTTCCCAGAAGACTGGCCGCGCTACGTCGTCAAGATGGCCACCGGCGCGGGCAAGACCAAGGTGCTTTCGCTGCTCATCGCGTGGAGCTTTTTTCACCGCCTCTATGAACCGGGCTCGACGCTGTCGCGCAACTTCCTTGTCATCGCGCCGAACATCATCGTGTTGGACCGGTTGCGCGCCGACTTCGACGGCCTGCGCATCTTCTTTGCCGACCCGGTGCTGCCCGACAACGGGCTGAACGGTCACAACTGGCGCGACGACTTTCAGCTCAGCTTGCACTTGCAGGACGAGGTGCGCATCGGCCGCGCCGTGGGCAACATCTTTCTGACCAACATCCACCGCGTCTACCTGGGCGACGTGCGCGAACCCACGCTCGAAGACGACGATCTGCGCGACTACTTCTTGCAGCCTTTCGGCGACAAGCCTGGCGGCAAGACAACCGACAGCAAGACGGACCTCGGCGAGCTGATCCGCGACATCGACGAGCTTGCCGTCTTCAACGACGAAGCGCATCACATTCACGACGAGCGCATGGCCTGGTTCGGCAGCATCCGCGACATCCACCACCGCATGCTGCAAAAGGACCGGCGCCTGGCCTTGCAGATCGACGTGACCGCCACGCCGCGCCACGACAACGGCGCGATCTTTGTGCAGACGGTCAGTGACTACCCGTTGGTCGAAGCCATACATCAGGGCGTCGTCAAACATCCGGTGCTGCCCGACGCTGCCAGCCGCGAGCGCCTGCACGAACAACCGAGCGCGATCTTCCACGAGAAGTTCGCCGACTACCTGGCACTCGGCGTCGAGGAATGGAAGAAGAGCTACGCCGAGCATGCGCGTTTGGGCAAGAAGGCCGTGCTCTTCGTGATGGTCGACGACACCCGCAACTGCGACGACGTGGGTGCGCACCTGGAGCGCATCTGCCCCGAGCTGCAAGGCGCGGTGCTTGTGATCCACACCAAGAGGAACGGCGACATTGCCGAGGCCGCGAGTGGCAAGGACAAACAGGAACTTGAACTGCTGCGCCGTCAGGCCAACCAGATCGACAGCTGGGACAGCCAGTTCAAAGCCATCGTCTCGGTGCTGATGCTCAAAGAAGGCTGGGACGTGCGCAACGTCACCACCATCGTCGGTCTGCGTGCGTATGCAGCGCAGAGCAACATCCTGCCCGAGCAGACGTTGGGGCGTGGTTTGCGCCGCATGTATGGGGTTGGAGGTGCCGCGTCTGGCGACGCAGCGGGTACAGACACACCCGAAACGGTTTCCGTGATGGGCACGCCCGCCTTCATGGAGTTCGTCGAGACCATCCGCAACGAGGGTGTCGAGCTTGAGCATGTGCCGATGGGTGGCGGCGCGCGACGCGAAGACTCGCTGGTGGTCGAAGTCGAGATCGGCAACCCGGCCAAGGATATCGACGCCCTCGACATCGCCCTGCCCCGCCTGGCGCGCCGCTTCCAGCGCGAGTACAAAAACCTCGACGCGCTCGACGCCTTGAGCCTCACCGCCGAGCGCCTGCCGCTTAAAACCTTCACGCCCGAACAAACCCGCGAGATCGTCTTCAAGACCATGCTCGATGGTGAGGCCCATCACACCATGCAACTCGACGGCGCGGGCATCGGCGATGGCCGCAGCGTCATCGCCTTCTTTGCGCGCCAGTTGCTGAAGGAACTGCGTCTCGTGGGCGGCTACGACGTTCTCTACGGGCAGATCAAGACCTTCGTGCGCGAACGCCTGTTCGAAGGCGAACCGAAAGACATCGATGACCCCGTCGTGCTGCGCAACCTGAGCGAGAGTGCCGCGGCCAAGCGTGTGTTCGACACCTTCAAGGC
>JAYUSP010000231.1:0-5782 GCA_043755615.1 Betaproteobacteria bacterium | reverse complement strand
CGCCGACACCGGCCTCGTTGGTGTCGAGCACGTTGACCGTGAACGACACCGTGCTGACGCTGCCGTCGCTGCTGGTGGCGGTGGCGACGATGGTGTGCGCCGACGCCGCTTCGAAGTCGACCGCAGCGGCCAGGCGCACCACACCGCTGCTGGCATCGATCACGAAACGGCCACCCTGGTTGTCGCTGAGCGCAAAGGTGACGGCGTTGTTGCTGGCGTCGGCATCCAGTGCGGCCAGATCGATGCCGACCAAGGTGCCGACACCCGCGTTTTCAGCAACGCCATTGGCGCTGGCATCGCTATCGCTGATCGCGCCGACGCTGTATTCGTTGACGTCGAACACCACGATCGTCAGCGTCTGGGTGTCGAACAAGCTGCCGTCGCTGGCGCGCACGGTGACGACGTACTGGCTGTCGCCGTCGGTATCGAGTGGCAGCTCGCGGTCGGGCGCGGTGATGAAGCTCAAGGCACCGCTCGCCGGGTGAATCACGAACAGCGCCGCATCGCCGCCGGCAACCAGGCTGTACGACAGCGTCTGCAGCGGCAGGTCGGCATCGCTGGCGAGCACCGTCGTCACCGCGCTGGTGTTTTCTGCCAGCAGCAGCGTAGCGCTTGCCACGCCGCCGTTGCTGCCGATCACCGGTGCGGTCTGCGCCGAGGCGATGTCGATATTCATCGTCGCTGCCGCGCCCAGGCTTTTCGCCGGCTGATAGCTCGTCAGCACGAGGTTGTCGATATGGGCCTGCGAGCCGAGCCCCGAGAACCTGATCGACAGCGCCTGGCCGTTGGCTGCCGCAAACGCCGCGCCATCGACGGCCAGCACGCCGCTGACAAATGCACCACGGAGCGCCACTACGCCGGTTTGATCGATCTGGCCCAGGGGCGTGCTGCCGGCCCACAACTCGACGTTGAAACCCGGTGCTGCGGCGTAGCCGCTGTCGCCACGCCAGCCGGCGTCGAAACCGAGGTTCAGATCGAGGCCGGTCACGAAACTGCTCGCCAGCGATTGGGACAAGGTACTGCCGGCATCGACATACAAGCTGTTGTCGTGGTCCAGCGCAAACGTGCTGGCGGCGGCATTGGCAGCGCCACCGCTGGTGCCGGCGCGCGCCCAGCCGACGGCGGTATTGGCGAAGACACCTTCGGCCAGCGCGTCGGACTGCGCGCCGGCATTGACGACACTGATCGGCGTGGTCTGCACCGGGCGGAAACTGAACTGCGCGTAGTCCTGGCGCCCGTTGCCGACACCCGGCGTGGCAAAACTGTCGTTGCCGGCTTCGCCACTGTCGGGCATAAAGCGCAAACCCGCCATGTCGATACGCGCCTTGCTGACGATCTGCAAACGCGCCGCATCGGCCCAGGCGCTGCCGTTAAAAACCTGCAAGCGGCCATCCGCCGGCAGGGTCTCGATGCGCAATGCGGTGTTGGCACCAACGCTGCTGTCGATATCACTGACCCCGAAGTCGGACCAGGCAAAGACGCGGGCGTTGTCCTGCGTGCCGCTCACCACGCCGCCGACCGCGCTCGGTGGCTCGTCGACGTTGTTGATGGTGATCGTCAACATCTGCGTGTCGACAAGCAGGCCGTCGCTGACCTGCACGACCAGGTCGTATCGGTGGTCAGCGCCGGCATCGTCGGCGGCTTCGTAGTCGGGCGCGGCGACAAACCGAAGCACGCCAGAACCGGCGTCGATCACAAAGCGGGCCGCGTCGGCGCCACCGGCGATCGAGTAGCTCAATGCCTGCACCGGCAGGTTGGCGTCGGTGGCGCTCACCACCAGGGTGCGGCCAGCGCCTTCGTCCAGGCTCGCCGCGCCGGCATTGCCGCCGCCATGCGAGACGATCACCGGCGCGACGTTCGCCGGCTGGAAGACACGCGCGCTGACACCCTGCAAATCGACGCTGCTAGCACCGCTCCACACGACCACGTAGTGATCCATGTCGAGCAGTGCGGCCGAGGCCCAGCGCTGGTCGCCGGCGGTGTGCTGGTTGACCACGAAGGAGGCGGCGGCGGGGCTGCCGGTGGTACCAAATTCCCGCGCCAGGATGTCCAGGTCGCTGCCCGATTTCTGGTAGGTCACGATAAAGCGGCCGTCACCGGCCATCGCGATCGACGCGCTGTCGGTGGTGCCGCTGTCGACGTTGAACCACAGCGACCGCGGGCTGCCGTCGGCCAGGAAGGCCCGGCCCCAGATGCCCTCGAAAGTCGAATCGATGTGGTAGACAAAAGTGAAGTTGCCGGCGGCGTCAGCCGCGACGGCCACATGTTCGCTGTTGGACAGACCGGTATCGATCTGCACCCGTGTACCTTGGGCCGTGCCGGCAGCGTCGAAGCGCTGGAAGTAGACATGGTTGTTGACGTCGTAGGCGATCACGATGCGCCCGCTCCCGTCCACTGCCAGCGCCGGGTTCTGCTCGTTGCCGACGTCGCTGAGATTGCCACGCTGGTCGCTTGCATCCAGCACGCTGCCGTCGGCGGCAAAGCGGCGGAAGTAGATGCCGCCGCCGTCCCCTGCCGCCTGGCCCTGCCAGGCGACCGCAAAGCTGCCGTCGCTGGGGTTCATGGCGATCGCCGGGTTCTCCTGCTTGCCGGCGGTGGCGACGTTGGCACGGATTTCGCCGGTCAGCGCATTGCCGTCGGCGGCAAAGCGGCGCAGATAGACCCCGGTGTTGTTACCGTCCTGTTGGTCGCTGGACCAGACCACGACAAAATTGCCAGTGCTGTCGGCAACAACGCTGGCATGCCGTTGGTCTTCGGCCACGGTGCTGTTGACCCGGATCTCGCCAGTCAGCGGGCTGCCGTCAACGCTGAAGCGGCGGGCATAAACGCCGTCGCCGCTGAGATCCTGGCCGCTGCTTGTCCAGACGACGACAAAGTTGCCGGCAGCGTCATAGGCCACCGCCCGCTGGCTGCCACGGTTCAAGGCATCGGTGTGCTGGGCATTCACGGTAGAGGTATTGACCGCGATGTCGTCGCCCAGTTGGCCGGCCCAGGCCTGCTGGAGCGCTGCATTCACCACTGGCGCAGCTTCGATAGAGCCGGTCTGCTGCTCGAGCAGCCAGTCACCGCCGCGCGCTGCGGCAGCGGTGGTGTCGTCGCTGGCGGCGACATCGGCGCCGCTCAGCGCGGCGAGCGCGGCGAGCAGCGCGCGCCCTTCGGCGCCGGCACCGACATCACACCCGTAGATCAAGAGATCGGCGTCGGCACCCAGCGCGCTGCTCCAAGCCGCCACTTCGCCTGCCCGCGCCAGCAGCGTGGCCATGTCGAGGCGGGCGGTGCCGAGCTGCGCGACACCACTTTCGCCGTGGCCGATGAGATGCACGGCACCGAGGCTGTCGCGCTGCGCGAGGGTGTCACTGATCACCTGCAGGCCGTCGGCACCCGGGTGGATGGTCACGATCTCGATCGGCCGCCCGGCATCGCGCTGCGCTTGCAGGCCGCTGATCAGGGTCTGGGCGTCGGGGATTGCGAGGTCGACAAAAACAATCTCGTTGATCGCGGGAGCCGTGGTCGTGCTGGCCTGCACGCCGGCCTGCACGGCGGGCTGCACGGTCATGCCTTGGTCCAGCGGCATGAGCAGCATGTCGGCTGGCCCGACGGATTGCGCGCCAGCGATGCCCCCCAGCAGCGCCGCAAGGTCGGCGCTGTAGAGAATGCGCGGCTCGAATTCCTCGAGCACCGGGCGGGCCAGACGCTGCATCGGGTGGGCTTGACTGTGGGTGGTTTCGACTGCCCGCGGTGGTCGTGCAACGGCGACGTTAGACACGCTGCGCCGGCAGCTTGGGCGCAGGGTTCGTCGCGGTCGGCAAGGTGATCGGCGTGGGTGTCAATGTGGGTGCCGATACGCCGGCCGGCGCCGGCAGTGCTGCCGGCGCATCGACCTTGCACCGCGCCCCGGCCGGCAGCCGGTTCCCGGGGTTGGGCAGCGACAGGCGGACGCGGAAGGTATTGCTCGCAGCGTCGATGATCTTGTCGATATGGGTCACCTTGGCGAGCAGGCTCGTCGCGCCAGGCAACTCGGGAACGACCGCGATGCGGTCGCCGCGCGCCACGCTGGCCCAGCGGCTGGCCGGCATCACAAGTTCGACCCGCAGCGGGTCGAGCATCGCCACGCGCAGCAGGGGTTTGTCTTCGGCGCGTTCGCCGGCATTGACAAAACGCTCGATGACGACGCCGCTGATCGGGCTCTTCAAGGTGCGCTGGCCGAGCTGCGCCCGCACCAGCGCGGCGTCGTGGCCCTGGATCGTCTTTTGCGCCCGCGCCTGCTCGACCTTTTGCTCGGCCACATCACGTTCGGCCTGCGCCTGCTCCACCGCCAGCGGCGTCACGAAGCCTTCGGCCACCAGCCCGGCAACACGAACGTGGCGCTGACGCGCAAGCGCGAAGTTGGCTTCGGCGGCGCGGATATCGGCATCGATCGTGGCGCGCACCTGCGCTGCCTGCGCGCCGGCGCGCTCGACTTCGCTGGCCAGCCAGACGAGCGGCTGGCCCTGGCGCACGGTATCGCCGCGGTCGACGCTGATCGACTCGACGAGCCCGGTGACCGCAGTGCCGATATCGGCCACCCGCTCCGGGCCGATCAGGCAGCCGACCACCGGGCGCGCGCTCGCGCGTGGTGATGGCGATGTCGATGTCGCTGTCGATGTCAATGTCGATGCGGGTCCGGCGGCCACGAGCGGGCCCTTGGCTGACAACGCGGTGGTTGCCGGCATGCCGGAGCGGGACGGTGAGGACGGTGTGGGCGGTGTGAACGCCGCAGCGGGCGCCAAAGGCAGCGTCGGCGCGGCCTGCGCAAACGCCGGCCTGCCACCTTCTGGCGCCAGCGTCAGCAGCGCCGCCGCGGCCAACGCTACCGGTACCGGACTCAGCCGCGCAAGCGTTTGAAATCGAGTTTGTTTTGCCATGAGAGGTCCTCGTCCAACAAGCGGCGCCGTTGCCGCATTCCTTGTGCCTGTGCCGACCGTTGCCGCCAGGCGTGCCAGAGATCGAGCATCCAGCCCGACCCAAGGAGCCGCAACGCCGTGGGCGCATGCGTCTTGTTTCGGCGTTCGCACACCAGGCTTGAGTCATTTGTGACCGCGCCGGCCAGGACATCGAGCGAATGCCACAGCACGGCACTGCCGGGGTCGCCCTGGCGCGCCGCCCGGCCGATGAACTGGCGGTCCAGGCGCGCCGACAGGTTGTCCTGGCAGCCGATGACATGCAGGCCGCCGGCAGCGGCGACACCGACCCCGAGTTCGATATCGGTGCCGCGGCCGGCCATCGCGGTGGCCACGGTCAGCGCGCCGCGCTGGCCGGCCTGCGCGACGATGGCCGCCTCGCTGGCGTCATCGCTGGCGTCGTTGCTGGCGTCATGGCTGGCGTCATGGCTGGCGTCAAGCACCCGGTGCGCCATGCCTGCGGCCGCCAGCTGCGCCGACAGTTCGCGCGCCGCGCGCACCGAAGCGCAGCCAATCAACAACGGCCGGCCCGCGCGCTGCATTTCGCGCGCTGCATCCAGCACCGCCCGATGGCGTGCGGCATCGTTGGCAAATCGCTGCGGCGGCGCAAGCGTGCGCCGGCAGGCGCGGCGCAAGCGCACGCGCACGACCGCCAGGCCGTACACCGCAGCCAGCTCGGCGCGGCATTCGGCCAGCGTGCCGCTCGTGCCGGCCAGATGCAGATAACGTGAAAAAAAGCGTTGGTAGCTGGTCTGCGCGACGGTGCGCGTCGGCGCGGTCAGCGTGCAGCCTTCCTTGAGCTCGACCAGGGTCTGCAAACCACGCGCCCAGACGCGCCCGGG
>JAYUSP010000230.1:0-19536 GCA_043755615.1 Betaproteobacteria bacterium | reverse complement strand
CGTTGAGTTGCGTTACGTTGCATTGCCTGCCGGACAGGCCAGCGGCGGCCGCTGCATAACTTCGTTCACCTGCGACGCCCTGTCAAGCCCGAATCCCGATTCGCGCCGGTCTTCACGCCGATGAGCATGCCGCGCGAGGTGTTCGCGGTGACCGACCCCCGGCGCCCGGACCGGCCTACTTGACCCAGCTGTTCATCTGGATGATCGGCAGCAGCACGGCGAGCACGATCAGCATCACCACCGCGCCCATCGCGACGATCAGCAGCGGCTCCAGGATCGTCGCCAGCGCGAGTGAGCGGCGCTGGACCTCGGTCGACAACTGTGCCGCTGCACGCGCCAACATCAGCGGCAGCTGGCCGGTCTGCTCACCGAGCCTCGCGAACATTGCCAGCAAGCCGGGGAAACGTTTTTTCGCCGCCAGCGCCGCGGCGAGTGGCGCGCCTTCGCGCACCTGCGCCAGCGCATCGATCGCATCGGCGCGCATCGCCCGGTTGCCGAGGGTTTCAGCGGCGGCCTGCAGGGCTTTGAGGATCGGCACGCCGGCCGAGGCGAGCATCGACAGCGTGGCCGCAAAACGCGCCGCGTTGTAGCCGCGGGCGAGGCGGCCGACCAGCGGCAGCGTCAGCCAAAGCGCGTCGGTGCGTTCACGAAAAGCCTCGTTGCGCCGCATCATCACAAAGGTGCTGATGGCGCCGATCACGGCGAGTGCGACCAACCAGCCCCAGCTGCGCACGAAGGCGCTCAAGCCCAGCATCAACACGGTAAGAAAAGGCAGCGCCTGTTTAGAGGTCGTGAAGACGGTAGCGACCTGCGGCACGACGTAGGTGACGAGGAAGATGACGATGATCAGCGCGATAAACGAGACGATCGCCGGGTACAGCGCCGCGCCGACCAGCTTGGCGCGCAGGGTCTGGCGCTCTTCGAGGTCGTCGGCGAGTTTTTCGAGCACCACGCCGAGCGCGCCGCTTTGCTCACCCGCGGCGACGACGGCGCGGTAGACCTCGTCAAAGTCGCGCGGCGCACTGGCCAGCGCGCGCGCGATCGGGCTGCCGGCGTTGACTTCGCTTTTCAGGTGCGCGACGAGTTCGCGCTGGCGCTGGTCTTCGGCCTCTTCGGCCAGCGCCGTCAAGGCACGTTCAAGCGGCAGGCCGGAAGTGATCAGGCCGGCCATCTGGCGTGTCCAGATCGCCAGCGCGGCGGCATTGAAGACCCGCCCGCCGCGCCGCTGCGGCGTGCCGTCGCTGAGCGAGGCGCCCATCGCCACCGGCGAGACATCGATCGGCACCAGCGCGCGTGCGCGCAACTGCGATCGCGCGGCTTTGGCGTTGTCGGCTTCGAGCAAGCCGCTGCTGGACTTGCCGGCAGCGTCGAGCGCTTCAAAGCGGTAGGCGGGCATCGATCAGCACGGTGCGCCGCTACTCGCGGGTCACGCGCATCAGCTCTTCGGCCGAGGTGATGCCTTCATCGACCAGGCGCTGGCCGTCTTCGCGCATCGGGCGCAGGCCGGTGGCTTCGGCAGCGACAAAAATCTGGTTCTCGGCGGCGCGGCTGTGGATCAGCGAGCGCACCTTGTCGTTGGCGACCATCAACTCGTAAACCCCCGTGCGGCCCTTGTAGCCGGTCTGGCTGCACTGCGCGCAGCCGACCGGGTGCCAGCGGCCGCGGCCACCGTCGCGCCGGCAGTGCACGCAGAGTTTGCGCACCAGGCGCTGGGCCAGCACACCGAGCAGGCTGGAGCTGAGCAAGAAGGGCTCGACGCCCATGTCGGTGAGCCGCGTGACGGTGCTCGGCGCGTCGTTGGTGTGCACCGTGGCGAGCACCAGGTGGCCCGTCAGAGAGGCCTGGATCGCAATCTGCGCTGTCTCGAAATCGCGGATCTCGCCGATCATCACGACGTCGGGGTCTTGGCGCAGTATCGCGCGCAGCGCCTTCGCAAAAGTGAGATCGATCTTCGCGTTGACCTGGGTCTGGCCGATGCCGGGCAGCTCGTATTCGATCGGGTCCTCGACGGTGAGCACGTTGGTCGTGCTCGTCTCGAGCCGGCTCAAGCTGGCGTACAGCGTCGTCGTCTTGCCCGAGCCGGTGGGCCCGGTGACGAGCACGATGCCATGCGGCTGCTTGATGAGCTTGTCGAAGCCGGCCAGCACCTCGCCGCTCATGCCCAGCGCTTCGAGCGTGAATTTGGATTCGCCCTTGTCGAGCAGGCGCAAAACCGCGCGTTCGCCATGGGCGCTGGGCAGCGTCGAGACCCGCACGTCGATTGCGCGGCCGCCGATGCGCAGGCTGATGCGGCCGTCCTGCGGCAAACGTTTTTCGGCGATATCGAGCTCGGCCATGATCTTCAGCCGCGAGATCAGCGCCGCGTGCAGCGCTTTGTTGGGTTGCACCACTTCGCGCAGCGTGCCGTCGACGCGGAAGCGCACCGAGCTTGAGCGTTCATAAGGCTCGATGTGAATATCGCTGGCGCCGTCCTTCGCGGCCTGCGTGAGCAGCGCGTTGAGCATGCGGATGATCGGCGCGTCGTCGGCAGCTTCGAGCAGGTCTTCGACAGCGGGCAGCTCCTGCATCAGGCGCGACAGGTCGACCGCGCTCTCGACTTCACCGACCACTGCGGCGGCACTCGATTCGCCACCAGCGTAGGCCACAGCGATACGCTGCGCCAGCGTATTGGCGGGTTCGCGTTCGGTGGCGTTCACCGCGTACAGGCGCTGGACTTCACCGATCGCGGCCAGCGAGGTCGACTCGCCGGCCCACAACACGAGCTGCTTGCCGTCGTCTTCGAGCAGCAGCGTATTCGCCTTGGCGAAGGTGTACGGCAGGGGGTGGCGAAAGCCCATCTGCGGCTCGATATCGATCAGTTGCCGGCTGCCGAAGCCGGCCGCGCCGGCGACGGTGCCGGCGCCAGTGAGGGTGCCACGCCGGGCGGCTGCGCCGGCGCGGTGCCCGGCGACGTTGCCGGCGTCGTGACCGGCGGCAGCACCGGCGACTCGTTGATCGGCATCACGAGACTCGGCGCGGGCTGCGCTGCTTGCTGGGCGCCGCGGATGAAGTCGTAGCGGTCGATCGACAGTTTGTCGGCGCTGGCCGCATCACGCAACACCGTCGGGCGCAGGAAGACCATCAGGTTGGTGCGGTTCTTGGACCGGGTTTCACTGCGGAACAGGCCGCCGACCCAGGGCAGGTCGCCGAGCAGTGGCACTTTTGATTTGGTTTCACTGAAGCGGTCTTCGATCAGGCCGCCGAGCACGATGATGCCGCCATCGTCGACGACGACATTCGATTCGATCTGGCGCTTGTTCGTCGACGGACCGGCGTTGGTCGTGCCGGGCGCGACCTTGTCAGCAACGCTCGACGACTCAAGAAAGATCGACATGCGCACGGTGCCGCTCTCGCCGATCTGCGGCTTGATGCGCAGCGTCAAGCCGACATCCTTGCGTTCGATGGTCTGGAACGGGCTCGTCGTGGCGGTGCCGGTATTCGTGAACTGCCCGGTGATGAAGGGCACGTTGCTGCCGACGACGATCTTCGCTTCTTCGTTGTCCAGCGTGATCTGGTTCGGCGTGCTGACGATGTTGGTATTGGTCTGGCTTTGCAGTGCACGCGCGATCGCCGCCAGCGCGTAGGTGCCGCCGAAGTTGCGGATGAGGCCGATATTCACGCCCTGGCCGAGCGAGATCTGGCCGGCCGCCGCGCCGGTCTGCAGGCTGATGATGTTGCCGCCCGCCGGGCCGGTGAAATTGGTGCCGCCGGCGAGCAGGTTGTCGCTGCCGCGGTTGCCCAGGATGCCCTGCCACTGGAAGCCGAAGTCGGCCGCGTTGTCGCCCGAGACCTCGACGATCATGCTTTCGATATACACCTGCGCGCGGCGCGTATCGAGCTGGTCGATCATCGTGCGCACCTGGCGGTACAGCGGCTCGGGCGCCGAGATGATGAGCGAGTTGGTTGACGGGTCGGCCTGCACGAAGCCGCCGGTCGATGGCGGCGCCGCGCCCGAGATCGGCGCCGTCGATTGTGGCGACGGCCCGCCGGCCGCAGCCGGCGCCACCGCGGTCACGGCCTGCGCGCCACCACCGCCACCGCCGCCCGCAGCACCGCCAGGCGTTGTCGCAAAGGCCGCGCGCAGCACCGTCGCCAGCCGCGTCGCGTCGGCATTTTTCAGATGCACGACCCAGACATTGCCGGCGGGCCCGCCGCCCTGCGTCGGCCGGTCGAGCTTGTCGATGACGTTGCGGATCATCGCCAGCCGCGCCGCGTTGGGGGCGCGGATGATCAGCGCGTTGTTGCGTGAATCGGCGATCACCGTCGCTGCGCCACCACCAGCGATGGGCACCCCGGGCAGGCCGGCGCCGGCACTGCCGTCGGACAGGCGCTGCACCAGCGGCGCGAGGTCGGCGGCGAGCGCATGTTTGAGCGGGATGATTTCGAGGTCGGTGGCCGCCGGCTGGTCGAGCGCGGCGACGATCTTGCCGATGCGCACCAGGTTGTCGGCGTAGTCGGTGATGATCAGCGCGCTGGTGCCCGGGTTGACGTTGATCGTATTGTTGGCACTGATCAGCGGGCGCAGGATCGGCACCAGGTTGTTCGGGTTTTCGTGGCGCAGGGTGAAGATCTGGGTCAGGACCTGGTCGCCGCGGATGCCCGGCTCGCCGATCTCCACCGTGCCGGCTTGCAGCTTGGCATCGGCCTCGGGCACGAGCTTGAGCAGGCCGCCGTTTTCGACCATCGCAAAACCCAGCCCGCGCAAGGCCGAGAGGTAATTCAGGTACGCCTCGCGGATCGTCAGCGGCTGTTCGCTGTAGACCGTGATGTTGCCTTTGACACGCGGGTCGACGGCGATCTGCCGGTTGATCATCGCGGCGAAGGCGCGCGTCACGGCTTCGATATCGGCATTCACAAAGTTCACCGTCACTGGCGCGCGTGAGCGCAGCGCCGCGCTCTGGCCGGGGGCCTGCGGCCGCGCTGCGCTGCCGGCTGGCGGCGTGGTGTTCTGCGCCAGCGCCAGCGCCGCAAACGGCGGCGGCAGCACGAGGCCGGCGCTGATCGCCAGGTGGAGCGCACAACGGGTCAGGCGCGGCGGGTTCATGGTCATCCGATCGAGATGATCGACCGCGCGCCCTGGCGCCGACCGATGATATTCAGCAAATTGTTCAAAGCTGCCTCGGCACCTTCGGCCACGCTGGCCTCGCCGGTGAAGCGCATCTTGGCGCCGGCCCACTGGCCGCGGCCGGAGAGCTGCAAGGCGCCGGTGAGCGTGCTCAGCTGCAGCGCGGTGGTCTCGCCACCCTCGCCGCCGTTGATCACGACGCGGTAGCTGCCGAGCACGTCCAGCGTCGTCAGGCGCGACGAGATGTCGACCGCGTCGACACTCAGGCTGCCGACAAAACGCAGCCGGCCCTGGACAAATTCAACGGTTGCGCCGGGGCTGGCGACACGCAACGCGCCGCCTGGCTGCAAGGTGTTGAAGGGTGTGCCCAGGCCGGACAGCCAGGCCGCCGGCCATTGGCCCAGGCCGTCGGGCATCGCAGGCACGACGACGCTGAAGCGGCCGAAGCCCGGCCGCACGAGCAGCGGCACGCTGCCGCTCAGGCAGCAGGCCTGGCGCAAGTTGATTTCTGCGGCCAGGCCATTGAGTCCGATCGACCATTCCAGGCGTGACGGCAAGGCCGCGGCGTCGCGGCTGCCGGCGCCGCCGGTAAGCACCACCAGCGCGCTGCCACGCCAGACGGTGCCGCGGGCCTCAGCCAGCAGCAGTCGGCCTTCGGTGGCACTCGCCACCGCAGCGGCGAGCCAGGCCGCGGGCGCAAAAGCGATGACACCGCCGAAGGCCCCCAAAACCGCGCCGGCGATACCAAAGCGCATCGCCGCGCGGCGGCGGCGCTCCCAGGCCACCTGGGCCATCGACGTGTCGGCAAAAACACTCGACGCGCGGTCGGCCCGGCGGCGCGGAAATGCATCTTTGATGTGGCCGGCGAGGGCTTCGAAAACACTCACTGCACGCCCCCGATCAAGACTGTGATCGTGCCGACATAACCCTGCGGTGTGCGCGCGAGCTGGGCTTCGATGACCCGCGCGCGGGCGCCTGAGCGCACCTCAAGCAGCCAGCCGCGCAGCGCCTCGCTGCCGATGCCGTCGAGGGTGAGCACGGCGCGGTCGCGCTGCACCGACAGGCGTGCCTTGGCGCCCAGGCGGTCGCTGGCCGCGGTCAACGCCAGGGTCGATTGGCCAGCGCCGATGGGTGTCGCTGCGCGCAGCTCGATGGCTTCGCCGGCCAGGCGCTGCATCAGCTGCAAATCGGCATCGAGGCTGTCGAGCTGCGCCGGCGCGCGCTGCAGCGTGCGCCCCGCGGGCTGCACGACCACCGTCCAAAGGACGAAGATGCCGATGACCACCAGCATCGCGGCCACCAGGCGGCGCTCGCGCGGCGCCATCGATGTCCAGCGTTCGACAATCGGCGCGAAGCGGGCTTTCAACGCGCCGCCCGCGGCGCCGGTGTTCGCGGCGGCAGCACGGTGGCCCGTGCCAGCGCCGTCAACGGGGGCGATCGCGTCGTTCATCCGGCGACCTTGGCCGACCCTGCCGTCGCGGCACGGGTGATCGCCAGACGGCCCTGGGTCAGCTCGACCGACCAGCCGTCACGGCGCAGGCGATCGCGAAACTGGCGCACTTGTTCGTCGCTCCAGCCAGTCGCCGGCAGCGTGAGTTGGCCGGGTTCGAAGCGCAGGCTCGGCGCCGCGCCCTGGCCGTCGGGCCAGGCCGCCGCCGCCGCCGACAGCATCGACTCCAGGTCGTTGTCGTTGCGGCGGCCAGCGGCAGCGCGCAAGACCTCGGTCGCGCGCTGCATTTGCAGCGGCGCATCGACGACCACCCGCTCCTGCGGATGGGCACTTTGCAGCAGCGCCACCTGGGCGCGTTTTTTGTCGTCGATGGCATTGCGCTGCGCCCAGGCCCAGAGGTTCAGGCCGATAAGCTGCAACACCACCAGCCCGGCCAGGCCGAGCCGCGCCGGGCGCCAGCCCGGGCTCATCCAGCTCTTCCAGATGTCGAGCAAAGCGCGCGAACCGCGGTGTCGCGAGGCGAGGTCGAACTGGCGCAGGTTCCACAAAGATCGTGCCGCGGCGATGACCTGCTCGACTTCGGTCTGCACATGCACGGCGGCGCCGAGCCAGCGTTCGGCCGGGGCGGCGACCGCCGGCGTGGCCGTCCAGCGCGCGGCTTGCGCTGCAAACACCGGCAGCAGCGCGCGCGCCAGGCTGCCGGCCAGCGGCAGGCAGGTGATGCTGTTGACATCGACCATCACCAGCGCCGGCTCCGGCGTGCCACCGGCTTCGGCCGCGGCGTCGAAAAAATGCGCCCGTGGTGCGTCGCCCGGCCACATCGACGGCACCACGCGGTCGACGGTGATGCCGGCTTTGTCGAACGCTGCGAGCACACCCTCGAGCCAGGCTTTGTGGACCACCGCGACCCAGGCCGGCTGCGCCGGCTTGTGGTCGGGCGCGAGGGCAAAGTGCAGCGCTTGCGGATCGTCGAGCAGCGCCTCTTCGAGCAAGCCACCCAGCGCGGCCCGCAGTTTGGTCGGCGGCGCTTTTGGCACGCTGACGCGGTGCCAGCTCACATCGGCCACCGACAGCACGGCGACCACCGCATCGGCGGCGGGCAGCGCCTTGGCGCTGGCGCGGCCCTGCGCGGCGACGGTCAGGCCGTCGTCGGTGAGGGCGTAGCTGTATTCGATACGCGCGCTCGGCTCCGCCGCGGCGCTGTCAGCACCTTCGGCGCGCGCACTCAAGCGCGCGCGCGGCGGGATTTGGACGACCAATACGGGCATGGGACAACGAGGCTATCGCGGATGTACATCATGAGCAACTTCTACGCCATGTAAATCAAAGACTTACAGGGTGTTTCTGTAGCTTCACCGCAGCATTGTGCCGGGCCGGCGCGAAGCGCCAAGGGTGGGGCCGTCATCAGGCCGGCGCCGGCCCCCGCGGTCGCTGGCTGTGTGTGTCCCAGCGTACAGACGGCAACCGTGCTGGCGGTCATGCTGCGCTACCCGCTGACAGAGATCGGCCGGTTACCCGCCTGCGCAAGCAACCAGCGGCTGCTCGTCTCTCCTGCCGACTCGCCGCGCATTGGCCTGCCGAGGCCGAATGTTTGCTTTGACGGGGGTGCGTCATGCCAGATGCTGCCAGCGGCACCGTGGCGGGTGATGAGACCGGCAAGACCGATCGAATCGCCGAGCTGCAGCGCCAGGAAGCCTTGCTCACCACGGGCGCGCTGCAAAGCGCCATTTTCAACAGCGCCAACTTTTCCAGCATTGCTACCGACGCCAAGGGCGTGATCCAGATTTTCAATGTCGGCGCCGAGCGCATGTTGGGCTATGCGGCAGCGGCTGTGGTGAACAAGATCACACCGGCCGACATCTCCGATCCACAAGAGCTGATTGCGCGTGCCAAGGCCTTGAGCCTTGAGTTGGCCACACCCATCACACCGGGCTTCGAAGCCTTGGTGTTCAAGGCCTCGCGCGGCATTGAGGACATCTACGAGCTGACCTACATCCGCCAGGATGGCAGCCGCTTTCCGGCGCTGGTGTCGGTGACGGCGCTGCGCGACAGCCAGGACAGCATCATCGGCTATCTGCTGATTGGCACCGACAACACCGCCCGCAAGCAGGTCGAAGCCGAGCAACGCAAGCTCGACCAGCGGCTGCGGGACCAGCAGTTTTACACCCGCTCGCTGATCGAATCCAACATCGATGCGCTGATGACCACCGACCCGGCCGGCATCATCACCGACGTCAACAAGCAGATGGAAGCCCTCACCGGCAGCACCCGCGACGAGTTGATTGGTGCGCCCTTCAAGAACTATTTCACCGACCCCGAGCATGCCGAGGCCGGCATCAAGCGCGTGCTGCGCGAAAACAAGGTCACCAACTACGAGCTCACCGCCCGCGCCCGCGACGGCAAGCAGACCGTGGTCTCGTACAACGCCACCACCTTCTACGACCGCGATCGCAACCTGCAAGGCGTGTTCGCGGCGGCGCGCGACGTCACCGAGCGCAAGCTGCTCGACCAGGCCCTGCAAGAAACCAACGTGGCGCTTGAGAGTGCCAAGTCGGTGGCCGAAAAGGCCAACCAGGCGAAATCGGATTTTCTGTCCAGCATGAGCCACGAGCTGCGCTCGCCGCTGAATGCGATTCTGGGTTTCGCGCAGTTGATGGAATCGGGCCCGCCGCCGCCCAGCGCGTCGCAAAAGGCCAGCATCGTGCAGATCCTGCAAGCCGGCTGGTACCTGCTGGAGCTGATCAACGAAATCCTCGACCTGGCGCTGATCGAGTCGGGCAAGTTGTCGCTGTCGCTGGAGTCGATGTCGTTGGGCGAGGTGCTCGGCGACTGCCAGGCCATGATCGAGCCGCAGACCCTGCGCAACAACATCCGCGTGGTGTTTCCGCAATTTGACAGCCCACAGTTCGTGCACGCCGATCGCACCCGCGTGAAGCAGGTGTTGATCAACCTGCTGTCCAACGCCATCAAGTACAACCGAGTCGGTGGCTCGGTCGAAATCAGCTGCGGGCCGAGTGCGGGCAACCGCACCCGCATCGCCTTTCGGGATACGGGTGAGGGCCTGTCGGCCGCCAAGCTGGCGCAGTTGTTCCAACCCTTCAATCGCCTCGGGCAGGAGTCGGGCGCCGAAGAAGGCACCGGCATCGGTCTGGTGGTGAGCAAGCGCCTGGTCGAGCTGATGGGCGGTCAGATCGGGGCACGCAGCACGGTCGGCGAGGGCAGCGAGTTCTGGGTCGAGCTCAACACCACGCTCGAGCCGCAACCGGCATCGACCGAAACGCCGATGCCGGTGGCCTTGCCGTGCTCCAATGGCGACAAAGCGCAACACACCGTGCTGTGCGTCGAGGACAACCTGGCCAATTTGACGTTGATCGAGAAATTGATCGCGCGACGATCAGACATTCGCTTGCTGACGGCGCGCGATGGCCGCAGCGGCATCGACATCGCAGTGACCAGCCAGCCCGATGTGGTGCTGATGGACATCAACCTGCCCGGCATCAACGGCATCCAGGCGCTGCACATCCTGACCACCAACCCGGCCACGGCGCACATTCCGGTGATCGCCTTGAGCGCCAACGCCATGCCACGGGACATCGACAAAGGGCTGCAGGCTGGCTTCTATCGTTACCTGACCAAGCCCATCCGGATCAACGAATTGATGAATGCGCTGGATGAGGCCTTGAGCTTCGCCGCGCTGCGCCGCCAGCTTCCCAACACCCCTCTGGAAGGTTCGACATGATCGACGCCACCGACATCCTTCATGCCCGTATCCTGATCGTCGACGATCAAGAGGCCAACGTCTTGCTGTTGCGGCGCATGCTGCAGGAAGCCGGCTACACCCAGGTGAGCTCGACCCAGCAGCCGGCGCAGGTCGCGCGCTTGCAGCGCGAGCACGACCACGACCTGATCCTGCTTGACCTGCAGATGCCGGAGATGGACGGCTTTCAGGTGATGGAGTCGCTGGGCACCGCAGGGCAGGCCAACTACCTGCCCGTCATCGTGCTGACCGCCTCGCCCAACCACAAAGTGCGCGCCTTGCAGGCTGGCGCCAAGGATTTCATCAGCAAGCCGTTCGATCTGGTCGAAGTCAGGACGCGCATCCGCAACATGCTCGAAGTGCGCTTGTTGTACCGACAGCTCGAACAGCATTCCCAGCAATTGGACCGGGCAGTTCAGGAGCGCACGGTGGAGTTGCGCGAGAGCCAGGCGCGCTACCGCAGCCTGGCCGCACTGGCCACCGATTGGTACTGGGAGCAAAACCAGACCGGCTCATTCACCCACGTTTCCGGCCCGGTCACTCAGATGCTGGGCATCGGCTTCGGCGCCTTTCTTGGCCAGGTGGGTGGCGGCCAGGCGATGGGCTGGATCGAGTCCGAGCGCGCCGCGCTGCATGCCCAGATCGAAGCCCGCCAACCGTTCCTGGACTTTGCCTTTTGCCGCATCCAAGAAGACGGCAGCAAGCGCCACTTCCGCGTCAGCGGTGAACCGATGTTCGACGACGCCTGTGGCTACACCGGCTATCGCGGCGTAGGCGTCGAGATATACCCCGCACTGCCCGCCGGCCCTCGGCCCTGGCGGGCCCATCACCTGGAAGGCGTTGGCACGAGCCCCGCTTCCAGCGTCACCAGCGCGCAGTAGCTGCCGTCGCCGGCCGCGCTGCTGCGGGTGGTGCACAGGCACCGGGTGCGCGCGCGGTAATAGACGGCCTCAAGTTCGCGCAACGGCTCGCAGCGCAGCAGTGCGTCGCGCTTGCAGCGGCCGGGATCGTCAACGGCCTGCACCGGCTGCCGGCCGGCGAATGCGCCACGGCCGTGGGCTTGGATGAGTTTCTCGGCCTGGGGCTGGTGGCCATGGTCTGGTGTCGGGCTGCGGGCGCTCGCGTAGGCAGCGCCACGCTGCGCGAATCGGTGCAGAGCTTCAATGCCCAGCTGCAGCAATTGGCCGAGCTGGCCCTGGTGCTGCCGGTGGGCGCCGTGCATGGCCCATGCCAAACCGCTGCCGGCGCTGTGGTGGTTCGTGCCCTTGCCGCTGCTGGTGCTGCTGCCGCTGTCCACGCTGGTGGCCACCCTGGGCGAAGGCTTGACGCGGCCACAGCAGGGACAGGCCCAAGCCGCCTGACACCCTGCAAGCCGCCAGGCAGCGCCGGCGCGAAGCGCCAAGCGTGGGGGCCGTCATTTCACCGCGCCAGCGTGCCAACTGCGCCGCTCGCGGCTGAGGCTGACCACATCGACGCCGCTGCGGCGCACCAGCGAGGTTTCTTCGAGCACCCGTTCGTCCAGCCGCAGCCGGCCGCTGACGTGGAAGTACGACGATGCGACGCCGACCCGTGTGGCCTCCAGCGTCAGCGTCGGCGGCAGCAGCGGCTTGACCGCTTCCAGTGTCTGGAAGGCCGAGCGTTGGCGCGCCTGCACCAGGCGCTCGGCGGTGGCCAGGTCGACATCGAGGACCGCGGCGATGACCTCGCGCGCCGCGGTATTCAGGTTGATCGGCGTGGTCAGCGGCAGCAGCTCGACCACCGGGCGCAAGATCTCAAGCGTGGCCGCATCAACGCCGACCCAGCCCAGTTGTGCCAGCCGCTGCGGCGCCAGCGGGCGGTTGGGCGTGTCGGCCTCGCCGACGACACGTGGCGCCCAGGCCGCGGCCAGCGCCTGCGCGATGCGGCCGGCGGTGTCGCCAGGCAGTGACGCGGCTTCGCACAGGCGCGCAAAAACCGCCAGCTCCGCGGGCTTGAGCTTGCCGTCGTCGGCAATCAGGTTGCGCAGGTTGTAGCGCGCCTGGGCGTCGACGATCTGGCCTGACAAAAAGGCCTCGGGGCCGCTGTCGGTGTTGTTGTCGCGGTCGGCGGCGAGAAAAGTCGACAGCCGCGCTTCGGCCAGCGGCGTGGCCCAGGGTTCGCCCAGATGATCGTGCGGCGGCCGGCCGGCGGCATTGGCGTTGTCGGCCCGCGCGTCTTCGCGCAGGATCAGGCGCGACCAGTCGAGCGCGCCGTGCAGGATCCACGCCGATTGTGTGCGTGCGCGTTCGGCGGATTCGACCTGGATCGAGCGCCACTGCTGCCAGACCATCGCCGCGGCCAGCGTCGCCACCAGCGCGACGATGAGCATCGCCATCAGCAGCGCGGCGCCTGATTGCCGGCCGCGCAGGCTCACTGGTGAGTCCTCGTGCTGCGCACTGCGGTATTCGCCTTTCGGGCGGCCGGACAGGCTCATTAGTGAACCTTCGTGCTGCGCACTCCGGTATTCGCCCTTGGGGCGGCCCGGCGGGTGTCTCATGGCACCAGTGGCGCGAGCATCACGTCGCGGGTGAGTTTGCCGGCTTGCAGCGTGAGCACCAGGCGCACGCCAGTGGGCAGCCGCTCGTCGGCGCTGCCGGCGGTAACGCCGGGCGCTGCGGCATCGGCCGCGGACTGTGCGTTGGACCAGGTACTGCCGCGGAAAAAGTAGACCTGCAGCGCGCTGGCGCCGTCGATGACCATCAACGTGCCGGGTTCATTGCCGAGCAGTTGCTGGCTGCGCAGCCAATGTTCTTGCAGCTCCGACACGCGGGTCACGGCCGGGCTCGCCCAGCGCCACCAGGCACCGCCGCGCAGCGTCCACGCGACGAGCTGCACGCCGCCCGGCGCCTCGCGGGTCAGGCGCAGGCTGGCGCCGTCAAAGCGCAGCGGCGGGGCGGCGTGGCTGGTGTGGATCGCCACCAGGTCCTGCTCCCACTGCGCGAGCACGGTATTCAGCCGCAAGGTGCGCTCGACCGCGGCATTGCTGATGTCGCGCGAGCGGGCGATGCTGTCGACACCACGCCAGGCCATCGCCGCGATGACGGCCATGATCGCCAGCGCGACGAGCACTTCGACCAGGGTGAAGCCGGGCGCGCGCCCGGGTGCGCGGCCACATTCGCGGCGGGGCTCGCCGTGGGGTGATGGGCCGGACGATCGGCAGGACGATCGGCTGGGGGCCCTACCTTGCACCGCGACCTTTTTCATTGCCGCGCCAGCACCGTCGACAGCGTCAGGATCGCTCGTCCGCCGTCGTCGGCCAGGATCGCGTCGATGCGGCGGAAGTTGGGGTTTGGCGTCGGCCTCGTGCGCAGCGTGCCCTTGTAGTTGCGCCCGAGTTGCTCGCAGCCAAAGTCACTGTCGCCGACGCCCGGAAACTGACGTGTCAGGCGCAGGTCGGCGAGCGCGTTGTCGGCGCACCATTGCGCCGCGGTGACGTCGGCCAGGCGCTGCGCGTTGTCGGTCACCGAGCCGGCCGCGCGCAGGCCGGCGCCCAGGGTCACCGCGACGATGGCCAGCGCGACCAGCACCTCGATCAAGGTGAAGCCGCGCGCGCGCGACGGGCAGCGGCGCAGCGGAGTCACGGCGCCGCGTCGACGACCACTGCAAACGGCCCCAGGCCGTCGGTGGCCAGGGTGATGCGCTGGTCGGCCAGGCGCAGCACGATGCGCTGCGCGCCGATCAGCGGCTCCGGGCCGAGCAGCACCGAACGGCCACCGAGGATCTCGGCGCTGACGTCCGGCCCGAGCCAGCGCTGCGGCAGGCCCAGCGCGGCCGGCAGGCCGACAAAGCGGAAGTCTGCGCCGTCGGTCGTGGCCGCGTTGGCAGTGGCCGAAGTGCGCGTGCCGGTGCTGCCGGTGCCGGCGCTCTTGTCGGTGACCCAGGTCGCTGCGTTGACGCCGTCAGCCGCGCTGGTGGGCACCCAGCGCACCGCCAGACCCGAGGCGCGGGCCTCGGCGCGGGCTGATTCGAGCAGCGCTGAAAGGCGCGCCGCTTCGCGTTCGAGCCGCGACGCCGCGGGGTCGCGGATGGCCAGCGATACCAGGCCGGAGACCATCGCGACCAGCGCCACGACGATCAGCAACTCGATGAGCGTGAAGCCTCGCGAGGCGCTGCACCTGTTCCCGCCTGTGACGTCACCGAGGACGAAGCCGCCGCCGCCGACGACGCCGCAAGGACTATTGCCAGGAGCCGACATCGGCATTGTTGCCCTCGCCGCCGGGCTGGCCGTCGGCTCCGAAGCTGAAGACGTCGATCTCGCCTTTCACGCCCGGGTTCATGAACTGGTAGCTCTGGCCCCAGGGGTCCTTGGGCAGTTTGTCGACGTACGACTTCCAGTTTGGCGGGATCGGCCCGCTGCCGGGCTTGCGGATCAGCGCGTCCAGGCCCTGCTCGTTGCTCGGGAAGCGCCCGTTGTCGAGCTTGTACAGCTTGAGCTGCTGCATCAGGTTGTTGACGTCGGTGCGCGCCGCGGTGACCTTGGCGTCGGCCGCGCGCTCGAGCACGTTGGGTGCGATCAGCGCCGCCAGCACGCCGATGATGACGAGCACGACCATGATTTCGATCAACGTGAAACCGCGTGTTGCGCAGACACGCGCGGCGCTGCGAGCAACGGTATGCGAAGTACGGTTTTCGAGGGTCATTTCACAGGCTACAGCGTGGCGACGATGCATGATAATCGCCGCATGGCTGCACGTTGGCTCGCATTCGTGATCTGGGCCGCAGTCAGCGCCACGGCGGCATTCTGGGCGCTGCGTTTGTTGGCGCCCATGACCCCGGCGCCGGCGCACACCTTGACGGTGGCCACCGCGGCCGCTGCGCGCGGTGACCTGGCACGCATCCTGGGTGTCGACAGCATGCCGGCGGCCGCGACGCGCGAAGCCGCCCCCGCCGAAGAACGCCGCTACCAACTGCTCGGTGTTGCCGCGCCGCGTGCCGCTGCTGACAGCCGCGAGGCGGTGGCGCTGATCGCGGTCGACGGCAAACCGGCTCGCGCCTACCGTATCGGGGCCGCAGTCGACGGCGATACCGTCGTCCTGTCGGTCGGTGCGCGCAATGTCGGTCTCGGGCCGCGCGGCGGTGCAGCGACGGTGGCGCTGGAGTTGCCTGCCCTGCCGCCTGCGGCCACCGGCACGCCGGGCGGCGCGTCGAACAACACCTTGCCGGCGGGGCCGCCGGGTGGCATGGGCGCGCGGACGGTGATGCCCGTCGCCGCGCCGAACCCGGTGCCGACCCCGCCGCCAAACATGTCGATGCCCGAGCCGCAGTCGGCTGAGCGGCCCGGCGACCGGCCGGTGCCGGCGCCGGCGGCCCGCCAATAGGCCGCCGCGGGTCGCCAGCGAGCCCGCAGCGAGCCGACGGCGAGTCGACAGCGAGTGGACAACGCGCGATCGATGACAGGCCCGCGCTGGCCAGCGCGTCGATCCCGATGACGTCCGCACCACAACGGTCTGCAAGCACCGCCGGCAGCGCCGGCACCATGAGCACACCGCTTGAGCGCCTGCGCGTCGAGCTGCGGCAAAGCCCGCCTTTTGCGCAGTTGCTGCCGGCCACGTTGGATAGCTTCGTCGGCGCCGCCCGCCAGACCTACTACGCTCCTGGCGAAACCGTGCTTGACCCGGCCGCGGGCCCGGTGCCGCGTTTGTTGTGGATCCGGCGCGGCGCGATCGCCGGGCGCGCCGCCGATGGCTTGCAGTTCGAGGCCGCCGCGGGGGACCTGCTGCCCATCGGCGCGGTGCTCGGCGAGCGCGCAGTGTCGGCCCCGTACACCGCGGTCGACGATGTCTTCTGCCTGGAGTTCGACGCCGCGCTGGTGCGCCGCCTGGTCGCCACCGACGCGGTGCTGGCCGACTACTGCAACCGGCGGGTGCAGCATTTGCTGCAGGCCTCGCGCCGCGCGCTGCACAGCGCGCTGGCCGACCGCGCGCTGGATGAGCAATCCTTCGAGTCGCCGTTGGCCGCGCTGCCGCGTCGCGCGCCGGTGGCGGCGCCGCCCGACACCACGCTGCATGCGGCGCTGACGCAGATGAGGCAAGCCCGCGTCGGGTCGATCCTGGCCATCGATGCTGACGGCGCGCTGCTGGGCATCCTCACCGAAGCCGACCTGCTCGGCCGCATCCTGCTCGCCGAGCCGCCGCTGGACCTGCACCAGGCCCGCCTGGGCGCGCTGATGAGCCAGCCGGTGCACAGTCTGGACATCGCCGCGCGGGTGCACGATGCGGCGCTGCATATGGCGCGCCACGGCATCCGCCACCTGCCGCTGACTGAGGGTGGGCGGGTGGTCAGCGTGGTCTCCGAGCGCGACCTCTTTGCGCTGCATCGGCGCTCGCTGAAATCGCTGAGCACCGCGCTGCGCGACGCGCCCGATGTGCCAGCCTTGGTGCGGCTGGCGCCGTCGATCGCTGAATTTGCGCGCGGTTTGCTGGCGCAGGGCCTGGCCGCACCGGCGCTGACCGGTCTCGTCAGCCATCTCAACGATGTGCTGACGCGCCGGTTGGTCGAGATCGTCGCGGCGCAGCGCGGCCTGTCGCTGCGCCGCGCCTGCTGGCTGGCGTTCGGCTCCGAAGGCCGGGCCGAGCAGACCGTGGCCACCGACCAGGACAACGGCTTGGTGCTTGCCGATGAGGCCGACGACAGCGAGCACCAAGCCTGGTTGCGACTCGGACAAGAGGTCAATCAATGCCTGGACGAGTGTGGTTATCCGCTGTGCCAGGGCGGCGTGATGGCGGGCAACCCGGACTGCTGCCTGCGCCAGCGCGACTGGCGGGCGCGGTTTGCCGGCTGGATGGCGCAGGCAACGCCAGAAGGCATCCTCAAAGCGAGCATCTATTTCGACCTGCGGCCGCTTGCCGGCGACGTCTCGCTGGCGGCGCCGTTGACGGCAATGCTCGTCAGCGATGCCGCGCAGGCGCCGCGTTTTTTGCACCTGCTGGCGCAAAACCTGATGCGCTCATCGCCGGCGCTCAACTGGCATGGCGGTCTTCAAAGCGATGAAAGCGGCGACAGCACGCCGCCGGGCATCGACTTGAAGCTGCGTGGCAGCGCGATTTTTGTCGAGTCGGCACGCCTGCTGGCGCTGGCCACCGGCGTGGTTGCCACCGGCACCGGCGAACGCCTCGCCGGCGCCGGCAGCCTGCTTGGTGTGCCGGCGGCTGAGCACGAAAGCTGGGTCGGCGCGTTTGACCTGATCCAGGCGCTGCGCCTGCGCGTGCAGATCGGCGGCATCACTTCCAACATCAATGCCGGCAGCAGCGCCACCCACCCGAACCGCGTCGATCCGGCGACGCTGAGCGACCTCGACCGCCGCCTGCTCAAGGATGCGCTGGGTGTCGCGCGGCGCTTGCAGCAGCGCATCGCGCTCGACTGGCTGCGCTGATGCGTTTGCGTTGGCGTTTGCGTTGGCCCTGGCCCTGGCCGAAGGTCGCCCAGGCGCCGGCTGCCGACGATCAGCGCTGGGTGGTGCTCGATGTCGAAAGCAGCGGCCTGGATCCGGCCAACGACCGCCTGCTGGCGATCGGCGCGGTGGCGCTGCGCTGGGAGCGTGACCCGACGCGGCCGCCGCGGATGTGGATCAACGCCGCCGACAGCTTCGAGGCGCTGGTCGGCCAGCCGGCCGACGACGCTGCGCCTGACCGCGCGAACATCCTCATCCACGGCATCGGCGTTGCTGCCCAGCGGCGCGGCCAGCCGGCGGCGCAGGTGCTGCGGGAATTCAACGCCTGGGCCGGCGACTCACCGCGGCTGGGGTTTCATGTCGCATTCGACCGCGCGCTGCTCGACGCCGCCTGCCGGCACACGCTGGGCCAGGCCGCTGCGGCGCGCTGGCTCGATATCGAAGCGCTGGCCGCGGTGTTGCGGCCCGATGTGCGAGCGCGGTCCTTGGACGAATGGCTGGCCCGCTTTGGCATCGTCAATGCCGCGCGCCACGATGCGCTGGCCGATGCGCAGGCGAGCGCCGAGCTGCTGCTCTGCCTGGGGCCGGCATTGCGGCGTGAAAAAGCCGTCAGCTGGGCTGCCTGCGAGCGCATCGCCGCGCAGCGCCGATGGCTGGTGCAAGACAGCGGCCGTTGATCGCCGGCGCTTGCTGCGGCGCGCCGGGTCAGCGTTGTTGGGACTGGCCTTCGGGTGCGGTGATCGGCTCGATCGCGCCCGGCTGTGACGGCCCGGGATCGTCGCCGTCAACGACATCGCTAAGCAGCGCGGCGGCGCTGCGCACCAGCGGCCAGGCGAGTGTCGCGCCGGTGCCGTCGGTCGAGTCCAGCGCCAGTTCGAGCAGCGCCGACGCGCGGAACAGGCCGAGCGCGCGGTCCAGGCCGAGGTGGCTGCGGCTGCGGCAAAAAACGCAGTAGTCGGTGACCGGCGTGGCGATGCGCGAAGCGACCATCAGCGCGGCGTAGGCCGGCATGCCGTCGACCATCAACAGCATGCGCTTGCTCGCCGCGACGAGCATCACGCCGACCATCATCGCGATCTCGAAGCCGCCAAATGCGGCGAGGACTTCGACCGGGTCGGTCAGGCCGCGGTGCCGGCCCTGCGCGCCTTGCACGATGACCATCAGGTGCGCCAGCGTGTCGGCGTTCATCTGCGGGCCGGCGACGAGCAGGTCGCGCACCGAGGTGTCGGTCAGCCGCGCCAGCACCAGCGCCGCACTTTCGTGGGCACCGACGCCGAGGCCCGCACAGGCGACCAGGTTGCCTTGCAAGGTGTCGCCGATTTCCATGCCGGCACGGATCGCGGCATGCGCCTGCTCAAGGTTCATGGCCGGGCTGACGCGGGTGTTGCGCGTGCCATGCGCGATCTTGCGCACGAGCAGGCCGTCGTGCAGGGCCAGGTCGAGCGCGACGCCGGCATCGACAACCGTGAGCGCGAGCTGCTGCTGGCGTGCGAAGACCGAGATCGGCAACCGGCCAGCCAGCAACTGCTGCACCTGCTCGTGGGTCGGGCGCCGAAAACTCGGCTCGATGCCGTCGACCGCCAGGCCATGGTCGGCGGCAAAGACGAGCAACTGCGGCTGCGTGAATCTGGGCTTCAGCGTGCCCTGCATCAAACCCAGGCGGATCGCCAGCGGCTCGAGCTCGCCCAGGCTGCCGGTGACTTCGCCGCGGCGGCCGAGTTTGTCGCGCAGCGCGCCTTCGAGCACCGGGTTGGAGGTCGGCGAGATCAGCGATCGGGGGCTGGGCGCGTTCATGCCGGGCAGTGTACGCAGCGTGT
>JAYUSP010000229.1:0-5832 GCA_043755615.1 Betaproteobacteria bacterium | reverse complement strand
CGGACCAGGCGATTTTCGAGATCGACGATCCAGACCTCGGCAACGCCGTGGCGGGCGTACAGCGGCACCTTGATGCGCCGGTCGTAGGCAAGCGACGTGTCCGAAACTTCGATCAGCAGCAAAACGTCGGCGGCGGTGGGATGCGATGCAGCGTAGTGATCGGTGCGCGAGCGGACCAGCATCAGGTCTGGTTCGGGTTCCGACCGGTCATCCAGCCGCAGCGGTGTCTGACAGGTGACAAGCGCCCGCCCGTGAATGGCTTCGACGAGGATCGTGTTGATCCAATTCACGGTGCGCGCATGCGCGCTCTTCATCGGTGCCATGTCGATCACCTCGCCGTCGATCAGCTCGACCCTCGCGTCCGGCGCGAGCACGCCCGCATCGGCCATGCGGTAGTACTCGTCAACCGTGACTCGGTGACGTTGCAGCAGGCCAGGTTCGTCCAGGGCACCCATCGCGTGACTCCACTTGATGGTGGCAGTGTATGCCGCGCTAGCGCATCTGCGCCAGCACCCGCTCAAGCGCCATCATGAACGGCGCCTGCATCATCGGCAGCGTCAGGAACATGCCGACCAGGCCGACGCCCAGCGTGACCGGGAAGCCGACCGCGAAGATATTGATCTGCGAGGCCACGCGCGAGATCAACCCGAGCACGAGGTTGACGAAGAGCAGCATCGCGATCAGCGGCAGTGCGATCCACAGGCCGGTGGCAAAGATCTCGGCACCCCAGCGATGCGGCTGTGCCTTGAGCAAAAATGCAAACGGTTCGGGGGACACCGGGAAGCTGGTGAAGCTGTCGACCAGCGCCATCACGATCAGCAGGTGGCCGTTGATGACGATGAACAACCACGACACCGTGGTTGCAAAAAATCTTGCCGTGGCGGTTCCCAGGCTGGCGGTGACGGGGTCGAAGAAGCCGGCGAAGTTCAGGCCCATCTGCAAGCCGATGAGTTCACCGGCAAGCTCGACGGCAGCGAAGACCACGCGCACCGCAAACCCGAGCGTCAGGCCGATCAGTACCTGCTGCAGCACGAGCATGAATGCGAGTGGCGTATCCAGTGCCAGCCCGAGCAAGTCGGGCGCGATCGGCGGCAATGACCCCTGCGCGGCGATGGCGATCAAGGCCGCCAACGCGATGCGCACCCGCACCGGCACGCTGCGTGCGCTGAACACCGGCAGCGCCGAAAACAGCGCCAACGCGCGAATGAAGGGCCACAGCAGCGGCGTCAGCCAGGCGAGGATCTGGCTTTCAGTGAACGAGATCAATTCACCGCACCGGGGATCGCCAGCAGCACGCTGCGCAGGTAGTCGACCAGCGTGCTCATCATCCAGGGCCCGGCAACGGCGAGCACGGCCACCGCAGCGATGATCTTCGGCACGAAGCTCAAGGTCGCTTCGTTGATCTGCGTCGCGGCCTGGAAGATGCTCACGACCAGGCCGACCACGAGCACCACCACCAGCACCGGCGCCGACACCATGAGCAGCAGGTACAGGCCCTGCTGGCCAGCGGTGAAAACCGATTGGGCGTCCATGCGGCTGGT
The DNA here is from genome assembly GCA_043755615.1 of Betaproteobacteria bacterium. Classification (GTDB taxonomy): domain Bacteria; phylum Pseudomonadota; class Gammaproteobacteria; order Burkholderiales; family Burkholderiaceae_C; genus Rubrivivax. Next base: position 4,291 of record JAYUSP010000229.1, on the reverse strand, counting down.
CCGTCGGCGGCCGGTCAGGTCACGAAGCTTGCGGCGAGTGAACCCAGCAGCAGGTTCCAGCCGTCGGCGAGCACAAACAACATCAGCTTGAACGGCAGCGCCACCAGCACCGGGCTCAACATCATCATGCCCAGGCTCATCAGTACGCTGGCCACGATCATGTCGATGACCAGGAACGGGATGAAGATCAGGAAGCCGATCTGGAAAGCACTCTTCAACTCGCTGGTCACGAAGGCCGGCACCAGCACCCGCAGCGGCACGGCCTCGCCCTTGATATCGGCAGGCAGCTTGGCCAGCTTGGCAAAGAGTTGCACGTCGGCCTGGCGCGTCTGCTTGAGCATGAACTCGCGCAGCGGCACCTCGCCGCGCTTGAGCGCTTCGTCAAATGCGATCTGGTTCGTCTGGAAAGGCTGATAGGCCTGGTCGTAGAGCCGGTCCAGCGTCGGCGACATCACGAAGAAGGTCAGGAACAGGCTCAGGCCCACGATGACCTGGTTCGGCGGCGCCGCGGGTGTGCCCAGCGCCTGGCGCAGCAGCGAGAGCACGATCACGATGCGTGTGAACGAGGTCATCAAAAGCAGCACCGCCGGCAAAAAACTCAAGGCGGTGAAAAACAGCAGGGTCTGGATCGGCACCGAATAACTCGTGCCGCCAGCGCCCTGTGCGACCACCAGCGGCAGGCTGTTGCCGGCCGGCTGCGCCCAGGCGCTGCTCACGACCGCAGCGCCGCCGATCAGCAAAGCGGCCGCGGCGAGATGCCACAAGCGACTATGGCGCACGACTGTCGCCCCGGGTTGTGCGCAGCCGCGCGAGCAGTTCGCTGAAACCCGACTGCGGCGCGGCCGCTGTCGATGCATTGCCCGTAGCCTGGTCCTGCGGCGCCATCGTGTGCAAGGTGTTGATGCCGGCCGGCGTGACGCCCAGCACCAGCCAGCGCCGGTCGGCACCGCTGCCAACCTCGACGGTGACGATGCGCTGCGTGCCGCTCAAGGCCAGCACACCGACGCTGCGCAGGCCGCGCCCGGCGCCGGCGCCGCCGATCGGCGTGCGCTTGAGCAGCCACAGCGCGGCCGGGATCATCGCGACCACCAGCACAAAGGCCAGCAGCGGCCCCAGGGAATCGGACATCACGCTTTGCTCAGGCGCCGCATGCGCTCGCTCGGCGTCACGATATCGGTCAGGCGAATGCCAAACTTGTCGTTGACGACGACGACCTCGCCCTGCGCGATCAGGAAGCCGTTGACGAGCACATCCATCGGCTCGCCGGCCAGCGCGTCGAGCTCGACCACCGAACCCTGCGCAAGCTGCAGGATGTGTTTGATCGGGATCTTGGTGCGGCCGAGCTCGACGGTGAGCTGCACCGGGATGTCCAGGATCATGTTCAGGTCGTTGACCGCCCCCTCGACGGTGCCGGTGCTGACCGCGAACTTGGTGAACTCCGCCGGTGCCACCGACTCCAGCGGGTTGCTCATCGCCGACGACACTGCGGCGGCCGGCGCGGCGGCCGCGGGCTGGCTCTCGGCCAGCGCCGCGGCCCATTCGGCGGCCATCTGGTCTTCTTCCGACGGGGCGGCGTTTTCTTCAGACATGTTGGGTTTCTCCGAGCCAGCCCTGGTGGGTGCCGGTCAGCAGTTGATTGATCTTGATCGAGTAGTGCCCGTTGCTGGTGCCGTAGTGGCAGTCGAAGATCGGCACGCCATCGACCTTCACGGGGATGATCTTTTCGAGGTCAAGCTCGATGAAGTCGCCGGGCTTGAACGACAGCAGCTGCTCCACCGTGGCCGGTGCGGTGGCGAGTTCGGCGACGAGCTGTACATCGGCCGACTGGATCTGGCTCTGCAGCAGATTCACCCAGCGCCGGTCGGGTGCGGCCGCATCGCCCTGGATCGTCGAATACAGGATGTCACGGATCGGCTCCAGCGTGGCGTACGGGATGCAGATGTGGATCGAGCCGGTGGTCTCGCCGATCTCGAGCGAATACGCGGTCGAGACCACGATCTCGCTGGGGGTGGCGATATTGGCGAACTGCGGCTGCATCTCCGAGCGCAGGTACTCCAGCTCTACGGGATAGATGCCGTGCCAGGCCTTGCGCAACTCGTTGGTGATGACCTCGACCAGGCGCAGGATGACGCGCAGTTCGGTGGGCGAGAAGTCACGCCCTTCGATGCGGGTGTGGAACTTGCCATTGCCGCCAAACAGCGCGTCGATGACGGCGAAGATGATGCTCGGGTCACAGACGATCAACCCCGCGCCGCGCAGCGGTTTGACCTGCACGACGTTGAAGTTGGTTGGCACCACGATATCGCGCAGGAAGGCGCTGAACTTCTGCACCTTGGTGCCGCCGATGGCGACTTCCGGGCTGCGCCGGATCAGATTGAAAAGCCCGACCCGGATATTGCGTGCGAAGCGTTCGTTGACGATCTCCATCGTGGGCATGCGCCCACGCACGATGCGCTCCTGGTCGGCCAGGTTGTAGTCGCGCACGCCGCCGTTGGACGCTGACTCGGGTTCGAGCTTCTGGCTGTCGCCGGTGATGCCTTGCAAGAGGGCATCAACCTCTTCCTGCGAAAGAATCTGCTGGCTCATCAGTCAACCTCCACGCTGCGCGCTGCGGTATTCGCCTTGAGAACGGCTCGGCGGCTCATGGCTGCGCGACGGGCTGGCTCACTGGACGATGAAGTTGGAGAAATGCACCGCGCTCACCGGCAGTTCCTGCGCCGGCTCCTTCTTTTTCCTGGCTGCCGCGGGTTTGTCGCCATCGGCGTCGCCTGATTTCGCAGCGACATCGTTGGGGGCTGGCTTGGCGACGATGATTTCCACGCCCAGCGCACGCGACGCTTCGATCTGGATCTCGCGGGCGAGCTGGGCCTTGCCCTCACGCGCGAGCATGTCGGCCGAAGTCTTGTGCGACAGCACCATCAGGATGTGGTTGCGGATCACCGGCATGAAGACCTTGATCTGGTCGGCGGTCTTGGGGTCGCGCAGCTCCAGCGAGACGGCGACCTGCGCAAAGCGCTCGGCATCGCGGTCGGCCAGGTTGACGGTGAACGGATCCAGCGGCACGAAAGTCGGCACCAGCCTGGGGTCGCGTGCAGCGGCCTTGGTGTCGGTTTCGGCAACGCCGTTTTCCTCGGCTTCGGCAGCGGTTGCGGCCTTCTTCTTCAGGTAGATCACGGCACCACCACCGGCCAGGCCGAGCACCAGCAATGCGGCGCCGACGATGATCAACAGCTTCTTCTTGCCGCCACTCTTTTTGGGGGCGGGCGCTTCGGCGTCAGTGGCCGTGGCGGTGGACATGGGAACTCCTTTGATCGACACAATGGCCCGCGCAGTCTTCGCGCACGTCGGGCGTTGACGTCGATTATTGAGACCCGGGTGCCCAGGTCATGCGCCGAAAAGGGCTGGGAAAGCAGGCGTTGTCAGGTCGCGGCCGGCAGCGCTTTGGCAGGCTCAGGCGTAGATGTCGACGAGTCCCCGGCTGCGCAGCATGCGCGGGCCCACGGTGGCCGTGTCGCCCGCCGTGCCGGCGTCGAGGTCGACCTGGTCCTGGGTCTGGCGCAGCGCTGCGGCTGCGCCATCGTGGCCGGACGCGCCGTTCTGCGCCTGGCCAAAAACCCCGCCACCACCGAGCGTGAAGCCGGCGTCGCGCAGGCTCGCCGCCAGGGTCGGCAGCGACTGTTCGAGCAAGGTGCGCGTGGCGCCTTGTTCGGCGACCATCTCGATGCGCACCGTATTGCCGTCCAGCGCCAGTTGCACCGCGATCGGCCCCATCTCGGCGGGGTTGATCTGCAAGCGTGCCTGTTCGATGCCCTGGCGCACCAGGACCACGATCTGGGTGCCCAGTGCAGGCGCAAATTCCGGGCTGCCAAGGGTCGGCGAAATCTGCGCGCCGGCCGCTGCCTCGGCCGTCGCCAACGGCGTGCCGGCCGGTGCCGCAGCAGCGATGCCGGCGATGCCAGCAATGCCGGCACTACCCGTGGCGGCGGTGGCCGCGCTTGCGCGGCTGTCGGATGCGTTGGCAGCGAAAAGCGCCATCAGCTCGTGTGTCTGCGGCGCTGCGATGGTCTGGCCGGCGCCATCGGCGGCTGCAGCGGGGTCGGCGGCGTCAGGGGCCGAGGCCCCGGCAGCCGCGGCGATCGACGTCGGCGAGGCTCGGTGTGCACGTGCTGCCAGCAAGCCGTCGCCGTCGGCGGCGGTGGCCACGCCGGGCTGCCCTGGGTGGCCACGCCGGCCGGCGACCGCGGTCGTCGCAGCTTCGATGCTGTCGAGCTCGGTTGCGGGTGTGGGTGCC
>JAYUSP010000228.1:0-5836 GCA_043755615.1 Betaproteobacteria bacterium | reverse complement strand
GGTCATGCCCGGCGAGGTATTCATCTCGAGCAAGAACGGCTTGCGGTCGCCGGCGCGGATCATCAGGTCGGCGCGACCCCAGCCGCGGCAGCCGAGCGTGCGGTAAGCGTCGACAACAATGCGCTGGATCTCGGCTTCTTCGGTCGCCGGCAATCCACTCGGGCAGTGGTACTGGGTCGAGTCGGTGAAGTACTTGTTCTGGTAGTCGTAGGCCCCCTCGGGCGCGACGATGCGGATCACCGGCAGCGCCTGCACCGCGTCACCGCTGCCCAGCACCGGGCAGGTGACTTCGTCGCCTTCGATGAACTCCTCGCACAGCACATCGGCGTCGTAACGTGCGGCCAGCGTCACCGCAGCTTGCATCTGTGAATAACCTTCGACCTTGGTGACCCCGATCGACGAGCCTTCGCGTGGCGGCTTCACGATCAGCGGCAGGCCGATCAGGTCGGGCACCCGGATCACTTCGGCGCGCGACTGCCGGCCCGGCTCCAGCCGCACCCAGCGCGGTGTCGGCAGCCCTTCGGCAAGCCAGACTCGCTTGGTCATGACCTTGTCCATCGCGATCGCGCTGGCCATCACACCCGAGCCGGTGTAAGGCAGGCCGAGCAGTTCGAGCGCGCCCTGCACCGCGCCGTCTTCACCCTGGCGGCCATGCAGCGCAATGAAGACCCGATTGAATCCTTCACGCTTGAGTTTGAACAGGTTGCGTTCGGCGGGGTCGAAGGCCTGCGCATCGACGCCCTGCGACAACAACGCAGCAAGCACGCCGCGGCCCGACATCAGCGAGATCTCGCGTTCGGCGCTGGCGCCGCCCATCAGCACCGCGACCTTGCCCAGCGCGTTGACGTCGACCGCATTCTTGACTTCGAGATTCATGCGCCCGCTCCCAGCAGCTCGACCACCTTCTGCGGCACCGTGCCGATCGAGCCAGCCCCCATCGTGATCAGCACATCGCCGGCGCGCACGAAGTCGGCGATCGCCTGCGGCAGCGCCGTGGTCGCGTCGACAAATACCGGGTCGAGCCGGCCCGCCACCCGCAGCGCACGCGCCAGGCTGCGGCCGTCGGCGGCGACTATTTGGGCCTCGCCAGCGGGGTAGACCTCGGTCAGCAGCAGCGCATCCGCCGTGCCCATGACCCGCACAAAATCTTCGAAGCAGTCGCGCGTGCGGGTGTAGCGGTGCGGCTGGAAGGCGAGCACCAGGCGGCGGCCGGGGAAGGCGCCACGCGCCGCGGCGATGACCGCGGCCATCTCCACCGGATGGTGGCCGTAGTCGTCGATGAGGGTGAAGCTGCCGCCGCCGTGGGCCGCCGGCACCGGCAGTTCACCAAAGCGCTGGAAACGCCGGCCGACGCCGCTGAAAGCCGCCAGCGCCTGCACGACCGCGGCGTCGGGCAGCTCGATCTCGCTGGCGACTGCAATCGCGGCGAGCGCATTTTGCACATTGTGTTCACCGGCCAGGTTGAGCGTTACGTCCAGCTCGGGCAAGGCGCCGCCGGCATCGGCCGCAAAGAGGCGCCGGCAGATAAACCGCATCTGCCCGCCAGGCAGCGCAACCACGTCGACCGCGCGCACCTGGGCGTCGGCACCGAGCCCGTAACTGACGATCGGACGCGAGATCATCGGCATGATCGAACGCACGCCGGGGTCGTCGCTGCACAGCACCGCGGCGCCATAAAACGGCATCCGGTGCAGAAAGTCGACAAACGCCGCCTTCAGCCGCGCGAAGTCGTGGCCGTACGTTTCCATATGGTCGGCGTCGATATTCGTGACCACGCTGAGCACCGGCATCAGGTTCAGGAACGAGGCGTCGCTCTCGTCGGCTTCGACGACGATGTAGTCACCCGAGCCGAGGCGCGAATTGGCACCGGCACTCTCCAACTTGCCGCCGATGACAAAGGTCGGGTCCAGCCCGGCCTGCGCCAGCACCGTCGCCACCAGCGACGTCGTCGTCGTCTTGCCATGCGTGCCGGCAATCGCGATGCCTTGTTTCAGCCGCATCAGCTCGGCCAGCATCACCGCCCGCGGCACGACCGGGATGCGACGCATGCGCGCGGCGATGACCTCGGGATTGTCGGCCTTCACCGCGGTGGAGGTCGCCACCGCCTGCGCGCCAGCGATATTCGCCGCATCGTGGCCGATCGCGACGCGGATGCCCAAGCCGGCGAGTCGACGTGTCGTTGCGCTTTCGCTGCTGTCCGACCCCGACACGGTGTAGCCCAGGTTGTGCAGGATCTCGGCGATCGCGCTCATGCCGGCACCGCCGATGCCGACAAAGTGAATGTGCTTGACGGCGTGTTTCATGACTTCGCCTGCCCACGCCGGGACAGCAAACTTTCGATCTCATCGGCAACCCGCTGCGCCGCCTGCGGCCTTGCCAGCGCACGCGCCTTGTTGGCCATCGACAGCAGTTGGCCGCGGTCCAGGCTGCGCAGCCGCTCGGCCAGCGTCACTGCGGTCAGTTCGGTCTGCGGCAGGTGGATCGCCGCGCCGCTGCGGCCAAGCCAGTCGGCGTTGTCGCGCTGGTGTGCGGTGGTGCTGACAACCAGCGGCACCAGCAGCGCGGCGACACCGGCGGCACAAAGTTCGCTGACCGTGACCGCGCCGGCGCGGCAAACGATGAGGTCGCAGTCGGCCAGCGCCGCGGCCATATCGTCGATGAAGGGGCGCACGTCGGCCTGCACGCCGGCGTCGCGGTAGGCCGCGCGCACGGCGTCCGCCATCGCCGCACCGGTCTGGTGGAGCACGCGCGGGCAGGTCTCGGCAGCCAGCCCTTCGGCCAGACCGTCCGCCAGACCTTTCGACAACAACGCCAGCGCCTGCGGCACGGTGTTGTTCAACACCTGAGCGCCCAGGCTGCCACCCACGACCAACAAACGCAAGCGTCCGCTGCGGCCGGCAAAGCGCTGCGCCGGCGGCGCCAAGGCCTCGATCTCGGCGCGCACCGGGTTGCCGGTGACGACCGCATTCCTGACCTTTGATGCGGCATCGCCATCGAAGCCGAAGGCGACCCGATCAGCCAGCGGCAGCAGCGATCTGTTCGACAGCAACAGCGACGCGTCGGCATTCACCAGCATCAAGGGCTTGCCGAGCAGCGATGCCATCAGCCCGCCGGGGAAACAGACATAACCGCCCATGCCCAGGACCACGCTGGCGCCGCGCCGGCGCAGGATCTGCAAGCAATCCCAGAAGGCCTTGAGCAGACGCAGGCCGCCGGTGGCGGTATGCAAAAGACCCTTGCCACGCAGGCCGGTGAAGTTGATCGTATCGAGTGCGATGCCGGTCGGCGGCACGAGCTTGTTTTCGATGCCGTGGCGGGTGCCGAGCCAGCTTACCGTCCAGCCGCGACGCAGCATCTCGGCGGCCACCGCGAGGCCGGGCATCACATGCCCGCCGGTGCCGGCAGCCATCACGACAAGATGGCTCATCGGGTGACCTCCGTGCTTCGCGCTGCGGTATTCGCCTTGGGGACGGCCCGGCGGCTCATCGGGTGACCTTCTGTGATCACGACCGCCCTCCGCGCATCAACTGCCGGTTTTCGAGATCGGCGCGCACGACGATGGCCAGCGAGATCAGGTTCATCACGATCGCCGAGCCGCCGTAGCTCATCAGCGGCAGCGTCAGGCCCTTGGTTGGCAACACGCCGAGGTTGACGCCCATATTGATGAAGGACTGGAATCCGATCCAGATGCCGATGCCCTGGCACATCAGGCCGGCAAAGACGCGGTCGAGTGCGATTGCCTGGCGGCCGATCGCCACGATGCGGCGGGTGAGCCAGAAAAACGCCACGATCACTGTCGCCACGCCGATGAAGCCGAGCTCTTCGCCGATCACGGCGAGCAGGAAATCGGTGTGCGCTTCGGGCAGGTAGTGGAGTTTTTCGACGCTCGATCCCAAACCCTGGCCGAACAATTCGCCGCGGCCAAAGGCGATCAGCGAATGCGAAAGCTGGTACGCCTTGCCGAGCGTGTATTTTTCGTCCCACGGGTTGAGATAGGCAAAGATGCGTTCGCGGCGCCACTCGCTGAGCGTGATCATGAGGACGAACGCGCCGAGCAAGACGGCGCAGATCAACAAGAACATGCGGCCGTTCACGCCACCGAGAAACAGGATGCCCATCGCGATCGTCGCGATCACGAGAAAGGCGCCCATGTCGGGTTCGGCCAGCAGCAGCAGGCCGACGCCGGCAATCGCCACCGCCATCGGCGTCACGGCGCTCACGAAGTTTTCGCGGGCGTCCATCTTGCGCACCATATAGCCGGCCGCGTACATCGCGATGCCGAGCTTGGCGAGCTCGGAGGGCTGGAAGCTGAGCGGCCCGAGCGGCAACCAGCGGCGTGCGCCGTTCACGTCTTTGCCGACGATCAAGACGACGACCAGCAGCACCAGCGAGAGCACGAAGATGACGGGTGCGAATTTCTCCCACACGCGCATCGGCACCTGCACCGCCAGCAGCGCCGCGACCACCGCGACGCCGATGAACATCAGGTGTCGCCACATGAAATAGGTGGCGGTGTAGCGCGCGAACTTGGGGTTGTCGGGCAACGCCACTGAGGCGCTGTAGACCATCACCAGGCCGAGCGCGAGCAGCGCGCCGACGACCCACACCAGGGCCTGGTCGAAGCTCAGCAGCCGCACCGCCTGCCCCTGCCCGAGGTGCACCTGGTCGCGCACCGGCAAGGCGTTGCGCCGCTTCGAGAGTGCACCCCCGAACGCGCCCCCGAGTGCGCCGCCGAGCGCGCCCCCGAGTGCGAAGACCCCGGACAGCAGCGACGCCAGCGCGTCGCGCAAGCCGTGCAGGCGCAGCCGCGCTAGCAGGCGCACCGGCAATCGCAACCACGGCAAGGCGGCAGCGCGCATCAGACTATCGCTCCCTGCTCATCGGCCAGGGTTCGGTACGCCTGCGCGAACACCTCGGCGCGATGCGCATAGTTGCGAAACATGTCCAGGCTCGCACAGGCCGGGCTGAGCAAGACCGCGTCGCCGCCTCTAGCCTGCTCGAAACACCAGCGCGTTGCGGCCTCCAACGTGGCGTGGCGCGCGAGCACCAGGTCCAGGCCCTCGAGCTGGGCTTCGATGGCGGCGGCGTCGCGCCCGATCGTCGCCACCGCGCGCGCATGGCGCAGCACGCCTTCGCGCAGCGGCGCAAAGTCCTGGCCTTTGCCGTCGCCGCCGAGGATCACGATCAGCTTGGCGGGGGCAGTGTCCGCGCCCAGGCCGTGCAGGGCGGCGACGGTGGCGCCGACGTTCGTGCCCTTGCTGTCGTCGAAGAAGTGAATGCCGGCGATGCTGCCCAAGTGCTGCACCCGGTGCGGCTCGCCGTGGTAATCGCGCAGGCCGTGCAGCATCGGCGCGAGGGCGCAGCCGATCGCCGTGGCCAGCGCCAGCGCGGCGAGCGCATTCGCGGCGTTGTGCCGGCCCCGAATGCGCAGCGCATCGGTGGGCATCAAATTCTGAGTGTGCAGCTCTTCGGGTTCGGCCGCGGCCGTGCCACTGCGCTTCAACGGTGCGTCGCCGCTGGCGGCGCGCGCCAGCCAGGTCATGCCGTTGTCGAGGGTCATGCCGAAGTCGCCGGCACGGCGCGGTGCGTCCAGGCCGAACCAGACGACGCTGGGCGGCGATTGCGCGCGCACTTTCGCGGCGCCGCGCCGCGCCAGCGCCGGCGCGGCGGGTTCGGGCACGCAGCGCGCCACGAGGGCGTCGTCACGGTTCAGCACGCGCAGCGTGCGGGCCCCGAAGATGCGTGCCTTGGCGGCCGCGTAGTGCGCCATGTCGCCGTGCCAGTCGAGATGATCTTGGGTGATGTTGAGCAGCGCCGCGGCGTCGGGCTCGAAGTC
>JAYUSP010000227.1:0-5848 GCA_043755615.1 Betaproteobacteria bacterium | reverse complement strand
CGTTTGTCGATGCGCTGCAGCGGGCCACGGGCTGCGCGATCGAAGTGCTGGACCACCATGAGCACGCCATGCACGCCGGTGCCCAGGCGCAGGCCGCGGCCTATCTTGAACTGCGCATCAACGACAGCCGCACGCTGTTTGGCGTGGGCATCGACGCCAACATCGTCACCGCGTCGGTGAAGGCGGTGGTGTCGGCGCTGCTCCGCTGCTGCATGGCCATCGAATCACCGGCCCTTGTTGCCTGAACACTTCACCTGAACACTTCGCTTGAATATTTTGCCTGATCACCTGTTGGAGAACCCCCGCCATGACCGACAAACTCATCATTTTTGACACCACCTTGCGCGACGGCGAACAGTCGCCCGGCGCATCGATGACCCGCGACGAGAAACTGCGCATCGCGCGCCAGCTCGAGCGTCTGCGCGTCGACGTGATCGAGGCCGGTTTTGCAGCGTCGAGCAACGGCGACTTCGAGGCTGTGAAGTCGATTGCCGAACATATCCGCGAAAGCATCATCTGCTCGCTTGCGCGCGCCAACGACCGCGACATCTCGCGCGCCGCCGAGGCGCTCAAGGGGGCGGCCCGCGCGCGCATCCACACCTTCATTGCAACCAGCGAATTGCACATGGAAAAAAAGCTGCGCATGAGCCGCGACCAGGTCTTCGAGCAGGCCAGGATGTCGGTGCGCTTCGCGCGCAATCTGTGCGGGGATGTCGAGTTTTCGCCCGAAGACGGCTACCGCTCCGACCCCGACTTTCTGTGCCGTGTGCTCGAAGCCGCGATCGCTGAAGGTGCGACGACGATCAACATCCCCGACACCGTCGGTTATGCGATCCCCGAGCTGTACGGCGACTTCATCCGCAAGCTGCGCGAACGTGTGCCCAACGCCGACAAGGCGGTCTGGTCGGTGCATTGCCACAACGACCTGGGGCTGGCCGTGGCCAACTCGCTGGCCGGGGTGATGCTCGGCGGCGCGCGCCAGATCGAGTGCACGATCAACGGCCTGGGTGAACGTGCCGGCAACTGCTCGCTCGAAGAAGTCGTGATGGCGGTGCGCACGCGGCGCGATCACTTCGGCCTCGATGTCGGCATCGACGCGACGCAGATCGTGCCGGCTTCGCGCCTGGTCGCACAGACCACCGGCTTTGTCGTGCAGCCCAACAAGGCGGTGGTCGGTGCAAATGCTTTTGCGCATGCATCGGGCATCCACCAGGACGGTGTGCTCAAGGCCCGCGATACCTACGAAATCATGCGCGCCGAAGATGTCGGCTGGGCCGCGAACAAGATCGTGCTCGGCAAGCTTTCGGGCCGCAACGCCTTCAAACAGCGTTTGCTCGAAATTGGCGTCGAGCTTGAGTCCGAGGCCGAAATCAACGCCGCCTTTGCGCGTTTCAAAGACCTTGCCGACCGCAAGAGCGACATCTTCGACGAGGACATCATCGCGCTGGTGGGCGACGAGAGTGTCACGAGTGAACAAGAGCATTACCGGCTGCTGTCGCTGGACCAGCATTCGGCGACCGGCGAACGCCCGCACGCCAGCGTGGCCTTCGCCGCCGGGGGTGAGGAGTTCCGCGTCGAGAGCGACGGCAACGGCCCGGTCGACGCCAGCCTGAAAGCGATCGAGTCAAAGCTCAAGACAGGCGCAGAACTGCTGCTTTATTCGGTGAACGCGATCACCTCGGGTAGCACAGAGTCGCAAGGTGAAGTCACCGTGCGGTTGCAGCACGGCGGGCGGGTGGTGAACGGCGTCGGGTCCGACCCCGACATCGTGGTCGCTTCGGCAAAGGCCTATCTGTCAGCGCTGAACAAGCTGCACAGCAAGGTCGAACGTGTTGCAGCGCAAGGTTGAGGAATACCGCACGATTGCAGCCGCAACTTGAGAAGTAGCACGCAAGCGCTTGATGTTGCGTGCTTTTTTGGGCCCGCGTACACTGGGCTTGTCGTTGGGAAGGCTGCGCATGCCAAATCAGAAAAGATTGCATACCTGGATAGGCGGGCTGCTGGCGTGCTTGGCGGTGTTCGCCGTCGCGGCCGCCGTGCCAGCGACCGCTGCCACGGCCGCCGTCGGCACCAAGGCAAAAGTGACCAGACACAAGACCGTGCCCGCGGCGCTTGTCAAGTCAAACCGATATCAGCGCGCCAAGCCTGCGACACGTGCGGTGGCGATGGTGCCGCCCCGGCCCTCGTTTGGGCATCGCGCTGGCCTGAACGGCGCCGACGACCCGCTGGACCTGAAGTCCAGCGTGGCATTGGTGATGGACCCGGTGACCAAGGAAGTCCTGTTCAGCAAAAACTCGTCGGCTGTGCTGCCGATTGCATCGATCACCAAGCTGATGACTGCGCTGGTAGTGGTCGAAGCCGGGTTGCCCATGGGCGAGCGTCTGAGCATCGGCGCCGACGATATCGATACTGAAAAGGGGAGCCGCTCGCGCCTGAAGGTGGGGGCCGAGCTGAGCCGCGGCGAGATGTTGCATCTGGCGCTGATGGCGTCCGAGAATCGCGCTGCGAATGCCCTCGGTCGGCACTATCCGGGCGGCGCGCCGGCGTTCGTCGCGGCGATGAACAAGAAGGCGCGTGAACTCGGCATGAACGACACCCGCTACGTAGAGCCAACCGGTCTGTCGAGCAGCAACCAGTCGAGCGCCAACGACCTGTCGCTGCTGGTCAAGGCGGCCTCGGAGCACCAGGTCATTCGCGAGCTGTCGACGGCGCTGGACACCTCGGTGGCGGTCGGGCCGCGCCAGGTGCAGTTCCGCAATACCAACGGCCTGGTGCGCGACTCAAGCTGGGACATCAGCCTGCAGAAAACCGGCTACATCTCCGAGGCCGGCCGCTGCGTTGTGATGCAGGCACAGCTTGCCGGCCGCAACCTGATCATGGTGTTGCTCGACTCGGCCGGGCGCTATTCGCGCGTTGCCGATGCAGAGCGCATTCGCGTCTGGCTTTCGGCAAGCTTGCCCGCCGTTGCCAACGCTGCGCTGCCACGCTGAGCCGCTGGCGTCGGCGTCGGTGCCTGCGCTGGGATCGCGGCCTGCGGCGTCAGCGGGTCGTGCCGCGGTTCACCTGCCCGAGCGCTGCCGAAATCTCCGACGCCGTGCTCTTGACGCGGTCGAGCCAGGCTTCTTCAAGCCGATCGGCTGGCGCTGACACTGACAGGCCGGCGACAAGCCGACCCTGATCGTCATAGATGCCTGCGGCCATGCAGCGCACGCCGAGTTCCAGCTCTTCATCGTCCCGCGCCCAGCCGTGGGCACGCACCGACGCCAGCTCGCGCTCCAGCCGCGCCGGCTCGGTGATGCTGTTCTTGGTGTGGCCGGCCAGGCCGGTGCGTGTGACATAGGCGCGGACCCGCGCCGCGTCGTCGTTGGCCAGGAACAGCTTGCCCACCGAGGTCAGGTGCAGCGGCGCGCGGCCGCCGATCGAGCGCACGACCTGCATCCCCGAGCGTTCGCTGTAAGTGCGTTCGATATAGACGATCTCGTCACCTTGGCGCATCGACAAGTTCACCGGCTGGTGCGTGAGGCGGTGCAATTCGCGCATTGGCGTCAGCGCGACTTCACGCACATCGAGCCGGGCTTTGACAAGATTGCCCAACTCGAGCAGGCGCATCCCGAGCCGGTAGCTGCCGGCTTCGGGCCGGTCGACATAGCGCCCGAGCGTCAGGTCATTGAGAATGCGGTGGGCCGTCGAAGGGTGCAGACCGGTGGTTTCGCTGATCAGCTTCAGGCTCACTGGCTCCTGGTGCGAGGCGAGCACATCGAGCAGCGAAAACGTGCGCGCCAGCACCTGGATGGTCGGGGATCGGGGGTCGGCGGATTTCATTCTGGGCACCTCGGCGGTAGGTTGGCATTTTGCATCGCGGAACCTGAGATTGCATACCGGCATTGAAAACACCGCGCGATGCCGCGTTGCTGCAACGGCCAGCGCCATCCGTTGCGAGCGGTTGCGATCAGTTCAGCACTGCCGCCGCCTGGTTGCCCGAACGAACCGCGCCTTCCAGCGTCGCCGGGTAGGGGCCTTTCACATAGTCGCCGGCCGCCACCAGCCCCGGCGCGATGTTCGCTGGCGGGCGCCCCAGCGCCGGTGTGCAGGCGAAGGTGGCCCGCTGCTCGGTCATCGATACCCGCAGCGTCGGTGGCGGTGCCCAGGTGCCCGCCGGAAACTGGGTTCTGGCTTGTTCAAGCACCGCGGCTTCGGTGGCTTGCCGGCCGCGGTCGACCCATTCGCGCGCGCCGCTGATGACAAAACAGAAGCGCCCCGGCGTGGCGCCGAGGGCGCCGTGGTCAAAGACAAACTGTGCCGGCCCGTCGCGCAGCAAGACCATCGGCGCGGCGAGCGTGGAGCCCGCAGAGTCGACGCTGACGGTGATGATCGGTTCGTAGCGCAAGGCCGCGGCGGTATTGGCCCAGTCGGGGGCGATCGTGCTGACAAGTCGCGCGGCTTCGACCGCGGTGCAGGCCAGTACCACCGCGTCGAAATGCTCGCCATCGACCGTCCAGGCCGCGCCTTCAGCCACCACCTTTTCGACCCTGTCGCCCAACTTCAGCGCCACGTCGCGCTTGTGCAACCAGGCCAGCGCCGGCTCGGGCAGCAGCTCGCCGAGCGGTCGGCGCGGCAGCAGCAGGTCGGCCGAGCCAGGCCCGCTGAACAGCGCGTCGCGCAGCACGCGCAAGAACACCGCTGCGCTGGCGGCTTCGGCGGGTGTATTCAACGCGGCGACACACAGCGGCTCGACCAGGTCACGGCGCAGTTCGCCCGGCATGCGGGCGCAGAGCTGGGCGACCGTCAAGGTCTCGTCGCAGCAAAACCGGCGCAGCGCCCAGCGGCCGGCATGCATCAGCAGCGCCAGCCGGGCGGCGACCGACCAGCCGCGATGCGCCAAGACCCCGCGCGCAAATGCCGCGACCGGCGGCCCCGGCGGCAGCCGCAGCCCGCCGCCATCGGGCAAGGTCATGGCCAGGGGCAGCCGCTGCAGCACCGCGTCGGGATTCACACCCACCTCGCGCATCAGCGCCAGGGTCTGCACATAAGCGCCGATCAGGATGTGCTGGCCGTTGTCGAGTTGCTCGTCATGCCACTCGACGCTGCGCGCGCGGCCGCCGGCCTGGCGCGCCATCTCGAACAGGGTCACGCGGTGGCCGTCACCGGTGGCGCGCACCGCGGCCGCCAGGCCGGCCCAGCCGGCCCCAACCACGGCGACTCGTTTCATCGGATTAAAGACCGCTCAAGCAAATGTGGCTTAGCCACCTTGCTTGATTTCGTCGAGGGACCGAACCCGCACCGAGCGAGCGTCTGCGCGCTCGCGAGTGGCTGGTGAGGGCCATCCGGCATGCTTGCCAGATGACGGCCGGCCCCCGCCCGCCTTGGGGTGCTCACACCCCGCGCCACTGTGTGCGTGTCGCGATCCACAGCTTGCGCAGCGGTGTCAGCGAAGTGCGCTGGTGCAGCACCTGGAAGCCGTCGGCCTCGATCTCGCGCAGCAGAGTGCGGTAGATATTGGCCATCATCAGCCCCGGGCGCTGCGCGCGCCGGTCGGCGTCGGGCAGCAGCGCAAGCGCCTCGTCGAATGTGGTCTGTGCGCGTGCGGCCTGGAACTGCATCAACGCGCTGAAGCGCTCGCTGTAACCCCAGGGCGGATCGCGAGCCAGCAACTCGGCGGCCTTGACATCGAAGCGCTGCAGTTCGCTCATCGGCAGATAGATGCGGCCGCGGCGCGCGTCGTCGCCGACGTCGCGAATGATGTTCGTCAGTTGCATCGCCAGCCCGAGCCGGTGGGCGTATTCCACCGTTGTGGCCTGGGTGCGGCCGAAGATGCCGCTGGCGACTTCGCCGACGATGCCGGCGACCA
>JAYUSP010000226.1:0-5854 GCA_043755615.1 Betaproteobacteria bacterium | reverse complement strand
GGCCTGCAACTGGACCCACTGGAACAACCCGACCCCGGTGCTCGCCGCGGTGATCGAATGTGCCGACCGCGATGGCCAGATCCTGCTCGCGCGCAACGCCGCCTGGCCGGGCAAGATGTTTGCGCTGATCACCGGTTTCATGGAAGCCGGCGAGACGCCCGAAGAAGGCATCGAGCGCGAAGTGGCCGAAGAAACCGCGTTGCAGGTCGACGCGCTGAAGCTGATCGGCGTCTACGATTTCCAGCGCATGAACCAGATCATCATCGCCTACCACGCCGTGGCGCGGGGTGACGTCAGGCTCTCGCCCGAACTCGCCGAATATCGGCTGTTCACGCCGGCATCGGTGCGCTGCTGGCGCGCCGGCACCGGTTACGCACTTGCCGACTGGCTGCGCTCGCGCGGGCACGAGCCGGACTTTGTCGACCTGCCGGGCCGGGCTTCGTAGAATCAAGCCGACTGAAAAGGATCGCCATGCAATCGCACAAGGAAATCGACACCCGCGGGCTGAACTGCCCACTGCCGATTTTGAAAGCCAAAAAAGCCCTGACCGACATGCACAGCGGCGAGGTGCTGAAGGTCGTCGCCACCGATCCCGGCTCGGTGCGCGACTTCCAGGCCTTTGCGCGCCAGACTGGCAACGAACTCGTCGAGCAGAGCACGCTCGATGCGGACTTCATCCACTACCTGCGGCGCAGGTAGTTGGTGCCCAGGCTGCCTCGAAGGCCGCTGCGCCGTCAGAGATCCAGCGACTTCAGGTAGCTGCGAAAACCCGGCCCGAGCGCCGGATGGGCCAGCGCCAGTTCGACATTGGCCTCGAGAAAACCTTCCTTGCTGCCGCAGTCGTAGCGCCGGCCTTCGTATCGAAAGGCAAAGACCTTTTCGCGGCGCAGCAGCGCGGCGATGCCATCGGTGAGCTGGATCTCGCCGCCGACACCCCGCGGCTGGGTGGCGATCTCGTGAAAGACCCCCGGCGTCAGGATGTAGCGCCCGGCCACGCCCAGGCGTGACGGGGCGTCGGCCGGCGCCGGCTTTTCGACGATGCGCTGGATGTCCAGCATGCGCTCGCTGACCTGCGTGCCGGCGACGATGCCGTAGCGTTTGGTGTGCTCCTCAGGCACTTCCTGCACCGCCAGGATCGACGCCCGCCACTCAGCAAACTGCTCGACCATCTGCTTGAGCACCGGCGGCGAGCCGACCATCAGGTCGTCGGCGAGCAGCACCGCAAACGGTTCGTTGCCGACCAGGCGCTGACCGCACAGTACCGCGTGGCCGAGGCCCAGGGCCTGCGGCTGGCGCACGTAGATGCATTCCATGTCGTCGGGTTTGACACCGCGCACGACGTCCAGCAGGTCTTGTTTACCCGCCTGTTCAAGGGCTACCTCAAGCTCGAATGTCATGTCAAAGTGGTCTTCGATCGGGCGTTTGTGGCGCCCGGTGACGAAGATCATCTCGCGCACGCCGGCGGCGTAGGCCTCCTCCACCGCGTACTGGATCAGTGGTTTGTCAACCACCGGCAGCATCTCCTTCGGCTGGGCCTTGGTCGCCGGCAGGAAGCGGGTGCCGAGCCCGGCTACAGGGAAGATCGCCTTCTTGACATGCATGGGGTTACCTAGAATCCGAGGCTGTTGTTACAGCCATTTTGGCATGCAGACCCCGCCCCGGTTCAGGTCAGCGCGGTAATGGATCACATGGACGTCCTCATCGTCGAACCCCTGGAATCGGAGGTGGTGCAGTGGCTCGGCGCGCGCCATCCGACCCGCTATGCGCCCGAACTGGCACGCGACCTGCGCGCCTTGCGCAAGGCGCTGTATTCGGTGCGCGCGCTGGTGATCCCGCCGTCGGTGGCGATCGACGCCGCCGCGCTGCGCGGTGCGCCGCTGCTGCGCACCGTGGGCCGCCTGTCGGCGGGTGCCGAAAATATCGATCTCGAAGCCTGCGCGGCGGCGGGTGTCGAAGTCTTCCGGCCGGCGTCTGCGGGTGCCGTGGCCGAAGCCGAATTTGCGATCGGCGCGCTGCTGCAGATGCTGCGCCGGGTGCCGGTGCTCAACAACGAAGGCCTGCTCGTCGGGCGCGAACTCGGCCGCTGCAAGGTCGGCCTGGTCGGCATGGCGCCTGCGGCCAAGCCGCTGGCGGCACTGCTCAAGGCGTTTGGTGCCACGGTCGTCGGCTACGACCCCGCGGTGCATGCGTCCGACGGCCTCTGGGCGAGCTGGGGCGTGCAGCCAGTGGGTCTGCGCGAGTTGATGGAGGGCAGCGACGCGGTGTGTGTGCTGCTGACCTATTTCACCCGCTACCAGGGGCTGATCGGCGAGCGCTATCTTGAGAGCGCACGCGCCGACCAGGTGCTGCTGAGCCTGGCGCACTCGAGTGTCTTTGACGAATACACCTTGGCTGCCGCCTTGTCGGCCGGGCGTCTGGCTGCCGCCTGGCTGGACAGCGTCGAGCCGGGTTTGCTCGGCCCGGGGCGGCCGCTGCACGGCATCGATACGCTGCAAGTCACGCCGCGCGTGGCCGGCACCACGCGCGAGTCGCGGGCGCGTGCCGCGTGGGCGGTGGCGCGACGGGTCGACGAGGTCTTGAATCAGCCGATGCTGCGTGGCGAGGCCCGGCCGACCGCGGCCGATGGCGCTGCCGACGCTGCGCCGCTGACCGCGTCCCCGCTGGCGCGGGCCGAAGCTAACCTGGCTGCGCCAGACGAGCCGATTGATCTCGAAGCCGGCTCAACGCCTGCTTGAGGTCCGTCAGCCGCGCGCGCTCTTGTGCCACCACCGCGGCCGGCGCACGCTGCACAAAACTGTCGTTGGCCAGCCGGGCTTCGCCCTTGCCCACTTCGGCTTCGATGCGGCCGATCTCCTTGGCCAGTCGTTCCCGCTCGGCAACGATATCGATCTCGACAAAAAGCGCAAACCGCGTTGCGCCCTGCACCGAAACCGGCGTCGCCTGCGTTGCTTGTGCAAACGCAGCCTCGTCTTCAAACGTGCGCAGCTCGCTGACGCGCGCCAGCACCTGCAGCACCGGCGCGGCCTCGGCGACAAAACCGTTGTCGCCGCAGGCCAGCATCGGCACCCGCTGCGCCGGTGACAGGCCCATCTCGCTGCGCAGCGTGCGCGCGGCGGTGACCAGCGTCTTGAGCTTGGCGATCCAGATGTCGGCGGCGGCGTCGACGCGATCCAGCTGCGCGACAGGATAGGGCGCGACGATCACGCCGCGATCATCGGCTGCCGCATCAGCCGCCGCATCACCCGCCGCACCACCCGCCGGCTTGCGCCCAGCCACCGGCGCCACCCGCTCCCACAGCTCGGCGGTGATGAACGGCACCAGCGGGTGCAGCAGGCGCAATGTCGTCTCTAACGTTCGAAGCAAGCTGCGCCGGGTGGCGCGCTGCTGCGCTGGCGTGCCGTGCTGCAGCTGAACTTTGGCGATCTCCAGATACCAGTCGCAATACTCGTCCCAGACGAAGGTGTAGGCGGCGCTGGCCACCAGGTCGAGCCGGTAGTCGGCAAAACCTTGCGCCACCGCCGCTTCAGCGCGTTGCAGTTCGTTGCTGATCCAGCGGTCGGCGGCGGAGAACTGCAAATAGCCGTGGAAGGGTTGGCCCGGCGCACATTCGGCTTTGCTGTGCTCGGCCAGGCCGCAGTCCTGGCCTTCGCAGTTCATCAGCACGAAGCGGGTTGCGTTCCAGAGCTTGTTGCAGAAATTGCGATAGCCCTCACAGCGTTTGGGGTCGAAGCTGATGTCGCGGCCGAGGCTGGCGTAAGACGCCATCGTGAAACGCAGCGCGTCGGCGCCGTAGGCGGGGATGCCTGTGGGGAATTCCTTGCGCACCCGCGCGGCAACCTGCGGCGCTTTTTCCGGACGGCGCAAGCCGGTGGTGCATTTTTCAATCAGCGTGGCCAGATCGACACCCTGGATCAGGTCCACCGGGTCGAGCACATTGCCTTCGCTCTTGCTCATTTTGTGGCCCTGCGAATCGCGGATCAGGCCGTGGATGTAGGCATGCCGGAAGGGCACCTTGCCGGTGAAATGCACGGTCATCATGATCATCCTGGCGACCCAGAAGAAGATGATGTCGAAGCCGGTGACGAGCACCGTCGACGGCAAGAAGAGATCCTGCTCGATCGACTTGCCCGGCCAGCCGGTGGTGGAGAAAGGAAACTGCGCTGCCGAGTACCAGGTGTCGAGCACATCGGGGTCGCGTGTCAGCGTGCCTGCGTAGCCGGCTTCGGTGGCCTTGGCGCGCGCTTCGTTCTCGTTGCGGGCGACAAAAACTTCGCCGCCGCTGCCGTACCAGGCCGGGATTTGATGGCCCCACCAGAGCTGGCGCGAGATGCACCAGTCCTGGATGTTTTTCATCCACTGGTTCCAGGTATTCACCCACTGCTCGGGCACGAAGCGCACCTCGCCGGCGTCCACCGCGGCCATCGCCTTGGCCGCAATCGAGCGGCCATCGGCGCCGGGTTTGCTCATCGCCATGAACCACTGGTCGGTGAGCATCGGCTCGATGACCTGGCCGGTGCGTGCGCAGCGCGGCACCATCAGCTTGTGCTTCCTGGTTTCAACGAGCAGGCCGAGCGTTTCCAGATCGGCCACAACCCGCTTGCGCGCGACAAAACGGTCCAGGCCGCGGTAGGCCG
Source organism: Betaproteobacteria bacterium (assembly GCA_043755615.1). Lineage (GTDB taxonomy): Bacteria > Pseudomonadota > Gammaproteobacteria > Burkholderiales > Burkholderiaceae_C > Rubrivivax. The sequence continues at coordinate 1,220 of JAYUSP010000226.1, read as the reverse complement.
CCGGTGCGTTGTGATTGATCGTCGCGTCCAGCGCCAGCACGCCGATCACTGGCAGGCCATGCCGCTGACCGACGGCGTTGTCGTTGAGGTCATGCGCCGGCGTGACCTTGACCACGCCGGTGCCAAAAGCGCGGTCGACATAAGCGTCGGCGATGACCGGTATCGTGCGATCGCACAGCGGCAACACGACACGCTTGCCGACCATCGCGGCATACCGCTCGTCGTCGGGGTGAACCATCACCGCGGTGTCGCCGAGCATCGTCTCGGGCCGCGTCGTGGCCACCACCAGCGAGCCCGAACCGTCTTCGAGCGGGTAACGAATAAACCAGAGGAAACCGTCTTCTTCTTCGCTCTCGACTTCAAGGTCGGAGACCGCCGATTTGAGCACCGGGTCCCAGCTCACCATGCGCTGGCTGCGGTAGATCAGGCCCTCTTCATACAGGCGCACGAAGGTTTCATTGACGACCGCGGAGCGGGTCTCGTCCATCGTGAAATATTCGCGGCTCCAGTCGACGCTATCGCCGATGCGGCGCATCTGGCCGGTGATCGTGTTGCCCGACTTTTCTTTCCAGGCCCAGACATGCTCGAGAAACTTCTCACGGCCAATGTCGTGGCGCGAAATGCCTTGATCCTGCAACTGGCGCTCGACGACGATCTGCGTTGCGATGCCGGCATGGTCGGTGCCCGGCAGCCACAGCGTGTTGAAACCCCGCATGCGGTGGTAGCGCGTCAGCGCGTCCATGATCGTGTGGTTGAACGCGTGGCCCATGTGCAGCGTGCCGGTCACATTGGGCGGCGGCAACTGGATACTGAACGACGGCTTGGCCGGGTCGAGTGTCGGCAGCGCGGCGCCACCGGCTTCCCACAGCGGCGCCCATTTGGCCTCGATCGCGGCCGGCTCGAACGATTTGTTGTCGGGTTCAGTCATGGCAAAGTGGATTCAGGCTGACACGATTTTTGTGTCAACGACAGGGTCTGCGGGGGAGTTGAAGATTGTAGGCGTGCTACCTTGGCCGCTTGTTGAAGCTGGCGCCTGAACGGGCCATGCACGGACACCACCTCGGACACCATCTCGGGCACGCTCCCGGGCACCCGCTGGAGCCGCAAATGACCGTTGGACTTTCCCCTTCATGCGGCCGCCGGCCGCGCCACGCTGCCGCTTCGCTGATGGCGACCTTGACTGCGACCTTGATGGCCACCTTGCTCGCCGCTTGTGGCGG
>JAYUSP010000225.1:0-5868 GCA_043755615.1 Betaproteobacteria bacterium | reverse complement strand
GCCGCCATTTCATCGGCTGGCCCGTTGATTTCGCGATGCGAGATCGCGGCCACCCGGCGCGGGTGCAGCAACCGTCTTCCGTATCATCCGCGGCCCCTTTGCCTTTCGATTCACACCGGCCCGCAGCAATGTCTTCATTTGCTTTCCTGTCGAACAGCCACTTCCTGAAGGCGCCCGCCGCCGCCGAAGGGACGCCTTACGCCGTTGCCGGCATCGCCTGGGACGGCTCGACGACCAACCGCAGCGGCGCGCGTTTCGGCCCGCGCGAAATCCGCCAGGCCAGCCACATGCTGTGCGACGCCACACATCCGCATTTCAACGTCTCGCCGCTGGCGCAGCTCGGTGATGCGGGTGATCTGGCGCTGCCCAATACCAGCCTGCAGTCGATGCGCGAGGCCATGGCGCCGCTGGTCTCGCCGCTGCTGCGCCGGCATCACATGGCCTGGCTGGGCGGCGACCACTCGATCACCCTGCCGCTATTGCGCGCCTATGTCGAGTGGCTCGGCCGCCCGCTGGCGGTGATCCACTTCGACGCCCACTGCGATACCTGGAGCGACCACTTCGGCGAGCCCAGCGGCCACGGCACCTGGGTCTACGAAGCAATCGAGCAAGGCCTCGTGACGCGAGAGTGTTTTGCGCAGATCGGCATCCGCTCGGCCGGCACGCGCGAGGCCCGCGAATATGTCGCCGACCAGGGCGGGCAGATCTTCACCGCCCGCGCGCTGCGCGGCCTGGACGGCCCGGCGCAGTTAGCCGGCGTGCTGGCTTCGATCCGCCATCGACTCGCCGCGCATGGTTACCCGCCCGTATACCTGAGCCTGGATATCGACTGCCTGGACCCCGCTTTTGCGCCCGGCACCGGTACACCCGAACCCGGCGGCCTGAGCACCAACCAGGTGTTGACAATGCTCGAGGAACTCGGCGACCTGCCCTTTGTCGGCATGGACTGCGTCGAGGTTGCGCCGCCCTACGACCACGCCGAACTGACGTCCTACGCCGCGGCGCACTTGGTCTGGACTTACCTCAGCGGGCGTGTCGCCACTGGCGCCCAGCGGGCAACACCGCAGGCACCTTAGACCGGCAGCGCGGTCGTCTTCTTCACGGTGCGCAGTACGAGCATCGAATTCGATCGTTCAACACCGGGCAGGCGCATCAGCACCTCGGTGTGAAAGCGCTCCAGGTCTTCGGCATCGCGGTAGGCAAAGCGGATCAGGTAGTCGTTGGAGCCCGCGACGTAATAACAGTCCAGGATCTGGGGCTCTTGCTTGACGGCCTGCTCGAACGACTCCAGCAACGCGTTGTTCATCGATGCCAGGTTGATGATCGTGAAGCTCGTGCCATGCGCCCCCACCGCCTTCGGGTTGAGCAGCGCCACGTACTGCGCGATGACACCGGCGTCTTCGAGTTGTTTGACGCGCCGCAGGCAGGCCGACGGCGACAGGTGCACACGCTGCGCGAGGTCCTGGTTCGACAAACGGCCATCGTTTTGCAGCTCCGCCAGGATCGCCCGGTCGATCGCATCCAGTTGCATTGATTTGCCGTCGGTTCGCATTTTCTTTTGCCCAGGCCTGATTTGACCGCATTTTATTGCGATACCGAGGGTCTGCCCGACACGCTCTCGCAAACCTATTGCGGGCCCGGATGGCTAGACTCCGAGGCAGCCCTTGGCCACACTGCTTGTCGGCGAGCCAAGTCACGGCGTGGCGCGATTTCAACGGTCACAGACTGCCAACGCGATTGGAGACCCCCATGTACAAACCCGACGATCTCGACGCTTTCTGGATGCCCTTCACCGCGAACCGCCAGTTCAAGCGCGCGCCGCGCATGCTTGCCAAATCGTCGGGCATGTTCTATTGGGACGACAAGGGCCGGCAGATCCTCGACGGCGTCGCCGGTCTGTGGTGTGTCAACGCCGGCCACGGCCGGCAGAAGATCGTGCAGGCGATCCAGGACCAGGCCGCAGAACTCGACTTCGCGCCGCCCTTCCAGATGGCGCACCCGAAGGCGTTTGAGCTTGCCGACCGGGTGGCGAAGATTGCGCCGGAAGGCATGAACAAGGTCTTCTTCACCAACTCTGGCTCGGAAGCGGTCGAGACCGCGTTGAAGATGGCCATCGCGTACCACCGCGTGCGCGGCGAAGGCGCGCGCACCCGGCTGATCGGCCGCGAGCGCGGTTATCACGGCGTCAATTTCGGTGGCATCTCGGTCGGCGGCATCGTCGCCAACCGCAAGATGTTCGGCACTTTGCTCGCCGGCGTCGACCATATTCGGCATACGCATGACCCGGCGCGCAATGCCTTCAGCGTCGGCCAACCGGCGCATGGCGCAGAGTTTGCCGACGACCTCGAGCGCATCGTTGCGCTGCACGATGCATCGACGATTGCGGCCGTGATCGTCGAGCCCGTGGCGGGCTCCACCGGCGTGCTGATTCCGCCGCAGGGTTACCTGCAGCGCTTGCGCGAGATCTGCGACAAACATGGCATCTTGCTGATCTTCGACGAGGTCATCACCGGCTTCGGCCGCACCGGCAACCCCTTCGGCTCTCAGACCTTCGGCGTCACGCCGGACCTGATGAGTGTGGCCAAGGGCCTGACCAATGGCGCGGTGCCGATGGGTGCGGTGATCTGCAAGCAGAAGATCCACGACGCCTTCATGGACGGGCCCGATCACCTGATCGAGTTTTTCCACGGCTACACCTACTCGGCGCACCCGCTGGCCTGCGCCGCCGGCCTGGCCACCCTGGACACCTATGCCGACGAAGGCCTGCTCACCCGTGCGGCAAGCCTGGAAAAACACCTCGCCGAAGCGCTTCATTCTCTGCGCGCCGAGCCCAACGTCATCGACATCCGCAATATCGGCCTTGTCGGTGGTGTCGAGCTGAGCGGCATCGCCGGTCAGCCCGCCAAACGCGCGACGAATATCTTCCTCGACTGCTACGACAAGGGCCTGCTGCTGCGCACCACGGGTGACACCGTCGCGATCTCGCCGCCGCTGATCGTCGAGGCCGCGCAGATCGACCAGATCGTCGACACCTTGCGTGGCGCGATCCGCCGCGCCGCCTGAGTCGAACACAGGCTCGCAGACCCCCATTCGTCGGCCAACGCCAACCGACCCCGCCCCGATCCCACGCACGAGGGCTTTGCCTAGCGCTTCACCCCATGTCCCTGCTCAGCACTGATCGCGAACTGACGCGCCACTCGTATTACGCCGCCACCGTGCAGCGAGATCGCAGCCACCCGGCATTGGTGGGATCAGTCTCTTGCGACGTGGCCGTGGTCGGCGCCGGGCTGGCAGGGCTCTCGGCGGCACTGGAACTGGCGCAAAAAGGTTTCAGCGTCACCGTGCTCGAAGCGCGTGAAGTCGGCTCTGGCGCCAGCGGCCGCAACGGCGGCCAGGCGATCCACGGCCTGGCCTGTGACCAGGCGACGATCGAAGCGCAACTTGGGCAGGACGATGCCCGCCGCGTCTGGAACATGACCATCGAAGCGCTCGATCTGATCCGCGAACGCTGCGCTCACCACCAGATCGACTGCGACTGGCGCGACGGCTATATCGGCGTCGCGGTCGGTGCACGCAAGGGACGCGAGCTGCAGGCCTGGGCCGAACATGTCGAGCGGCAATATGGCTACCACCAGCAGCCCATCAGCAGCGCCGAGATCGGCCGCTGGGTCGCCAGCCCGCGTTACCACAGCGGCGTGCACGATCCGCGCTCGGGTCACCTGCACCCGCTGAAGTACACGCTGGGCATCGCCAGCGCTGCGCTCAAGGCCGGTGTCGCGATCCACGAAAACAGCGCGGTGACGTCGATCGAACCTGGTGCCGCGCCGGTCCTGCGCACGGGCGGCGGCGAAGTCCGGGCCCGCCATGTGCTTCTTGCGGGCAATGTCTATTTGCAGGGTCTGGTGCCGCAGATCGAAAGCCGCATCATGCCGGTGGGCACCTTCATCGCGTGCAGCGAGCCGATCGCCAAAGAGCGCGCCGACGCGCTGATCCCGTCGCGCTCGGCGGTCTGTGATACCAATTTTGTGCTCGACTATTTCCGCACCACCAACGACCACCGCATGCTCTACGGCGGCCGCGTCAGCTACACCACCGCGACACCGATGAACCTGGCGCAAAGCATGCGCGCGCGCATGGTCGCCACCTTCCCGCAACTCGCCGATATCGACGTCGAATTTGCCTGGGGCGGTTTTGTCGATATCTCGATGAGCCGCGCCCCCGACTTCGGCCGCCTGGCCGCGGCGGACGGCACCCGCGCTGCCAACATTTATTACCTGCAGGGGTTCTCGGGCCACGGGCTGGCGCTGACCGGCCTGGCCGGCAAGCTGGTCGCTGAAGCGATTGCCGGTGACGCGTCGCGGCTCGACGTTTTTTCGCGACTGAAGAACCGCCCTTTCCCCGGCGGCAAGCTGCTGCGCACGCCGGCCTTGGTGCTCGGCACCGCCTGGTACCGCCTGCGCGACCTGCTGGGTTGAGCGCCTGAGCGCCGCCGAGAAAACCATGTCGACCTCCAAACCGCTCCTGCCCCCCGGCAAACCGATCGTCTTGGTGCCGGCCTGCAACCGCCTGCTCGGCGAGCATGCCTTCCAGGTCGCCGGCCAGAAGTACCTCGACGCCGTGCGGCTCGCCGGCTGCCAGCCGCTGGTGGTGCCCAACGCCGAGGAGGGCGATATCGACGCGCTGCTCGATATCGCCCACGGTGTGCTGCTCACCGGCTCGCCGTCGAACGTGCACCCGAGCCACTTTGGCGAAACGGTGCTCGACCCGAACCTGCCGCTCGACCCACAACGTGACGCCTGGACCTTGCCGCTGGTACCCAAGGTGCTGGCGCGCGGCATGCCGCTGTTCGCGATCTGCCGCGGCACACAGGAGACCAACGTCGCGCTCGGTGGCTCGCTGTACCAGGCGGTGCAGGATGCCGGGACGTTTATCGACCACCGCGCCGACCACCGCGCCGACAACCGCACCGGCATGTTTGCCGACCATCGTGCCGACAGCAAACAACCCGCCGCCGTGCAGTACGCGGACGCACACGACGTGATCGTCGAGCCGGGCGGCGTGCTCAGCACCATCGTCGATCGTCCGCGATTCGCGGTGAACTCGCTGCATGGCCAGGGAGTGCGCCAGCTGGCGCCGGGTTTGCGCGTCGAGGCACGCGCGCCAGACGGTTTCATTGAGGCCTTCTCGGTCGACAACACCAGCGGCTTCAATCTCTGCGTGCAGTGGCACCCCGAGTGGCAGGCTGCCGGCAATCCGGCGTCGATGCAGATGCTGCGCGCCTTCGGCGCCGCATGCAGCAACTACCGCGACCGCCCGCGAGGCCCGATGCCCTGAGCGGTCGTCAGCGGCCGTCAGCGGCGACCGCCGCAGCGTCAACCGCAACCGCATCGGCAAGCGCATCGGCAAGCGCAACTGCAAGCGCTACCGCAACCCAGCTTTCATTCAAGGTGTTCCATGGTTCCCAGAAAAGACTACACATTCAGCGATCTCGAACAGTGGCTCGACAAACATCGGGTCACCGAGATCGAGTGCCTCGTGCCCGACCTCACTGGCGTGGCCCGCGGCAAGATCCTGCCGCGCGAAAAATTTACCGAAGACCGCGGCATGCGGCTGCCCGAAGCGGTGGTCGCGATGGGGGTGACCGGCGAGTTCCCCGAAGAGGGCCCCTACTACGACGTCATCAGCCCGACCGACCGCGACATGCACCTGCGCCCCGACCCGAGCACCGTGCGCATCGTGCCCTGGGCCACCGACCCCACGGCGCAGGTATGGGCTCACCAATGCAGATGATCAGGTTTTCGGTCGTAATGGCGCCGCCGTCGAGAAACGCGGTGGCATTCTTGCGATTGAAGGTGATCTTGGTGATGC
>JAYUSP010000224.1:0-5873 GCA_043755615.1 Betaproteobacteria bacterium | reverse complement strand
TGTAGGCACCCGGCAGCGCAAAGATGGCGATCTTCTTGCCGGCCGTGACCTTGTCGATGTCGAACGTATTCGGGCCCATCGAGCAGCCGTTGCCTTCTACTTCGATGAATTCCTGCAACGTGCCCGCGGGCAGCTTGTCTCCGACTTTCAGCATGGGTTCTCCGTTAGCGGTGGCGCGGTTGGCGGGCCGCAAAAACAATTCGGGCCAGATGCCAGTATTCCAGCGATCCGGCCCACGGGCTGCCGCTTGGGCGAATAGCCCCGCGGCGGGTAGAAGAATTTCAGGCCAGTCCGGCCTTCTGGACCAGGCGCGTGACGGTCCAGAACTTGGTCTTGCTGATTGGCCGGCCTTCGGCGATCTCGACCACGTCACCGGTCTTGTACTGGTTGGTTTCGTCGTGGGCGTGGTACTTGCTCGACCTGGCGACGATCTTGCCGTAGAGCTCGTGCGCGGTGCGGCGCTCGACGAGCACCGTGACCGTCTTCGAGCGTTTGTCGCTGACCACACGCCCAACCAGGGTGCGGGTGTTCTTGACAACCGCTGCAACCGCGGCTGTCACCGTGGTGGTGGGCGTGACGGGAGTGGCGGGAGTGGCGGCCGGTGCGGCGTCGACAGCCACGGTGGATTCCTGGGCTTCGCTCATTTGGAGGCTCCCTGCTTCTTCTGTGCAATGACCGTGCGCACACGCGCGATGTCACGCCGGGTATTGCCCAGCTGGGTGTGGTTGGTGAGCTGCTGGGTGGCCTTCTGCATGCGCAGGCCGAAGTGGGCCTTGAGCAGATCGGTCACTTCTTTCTCGAGCGCAGCCACGTCCTTGGTGCGCAGTTCTGAGGCTTTCATTTCGGTTCCTTGGGCGTCAGGTGCCGAGTTGGCGCGCGACAAAGGTGCAGCGCAACGGCAGCTTGGCAGCGGCGAGCGTGAAGGCCTCGCGGGCCAGTGTCTCGGGCACGCCGTTGAGTTCGTAGAGCACCTTGCCCGGCTGGATCTCGGCGACGTAGTACTCGGGGTTGCCCTTGCCGTTGCCCATCCGGACTTCGGCGGGCTTCTGCGAGATCGGCTTGTCCGGAAAGATGCGGATGAAGATCCGGCCGCCGCGTTTGATGTGCCGGCTGATGGCACGCCGTGCGGCCTCGATCTGGCGCGCCGTGAGGCGGCCGCGCTCGGTGGCCTTCAAGCCAAATTCGCCGAAGGACACCGCGGCACCGCGCGTTGCGACGCCGGTATTGCGGCCCTTTTGTTCCTTGCGGAACTTGCGGCGTGAGGGTTGCATCATGATTATTCTCCTTTGGCCTCGCCGGCCGGCGGCGTGGCACGACGGACACGCTTGACGGCCGGAATCTTGGGCGCATCGCCAGCCGGGGCAGCGGGCGCGGCGGCATCGGCGCGCGGGGCGCGATCGCCACCGGCACCACCACCACCACCCGCACCACCAGGCCTGCCGCGGCCGCCCGGTGCACCCGGGCCGCCCGGGCCCCGCGGCGGGCCGCGGCGCTGGCGACGGTCGTCGTCGTTTTCGGTCTTCGCGATCGTTGGCGCATCGCCGTTCGCAAGGCGGTCACCGCGGTAGACCCAGCACTTGACACCGATGATGCCGTAGGTCGTCTTGGCTTCCGAGAAGCCGTAGTCGATGTCGGCGCGCAGCGTGTGCAGTGGCACCCGCCCTTCGCGGTACCACTCGCAGCGCGCGATTTCGATGCCGTTCAAGCGGCCCGATGACATCAGTTTGATGCCCAGGGCGCCCAGGCGCATCGCGTTCTGCATCGCGCGTTTCATCGCACGGCGGAACATGATCCGCTTTTCGAGCTGCTGGGTGATCGAGTCGGCAATCAGTTGGGCATCGATCTCGGGCTTGCGTACTTCTTCGATGTTGACGGCCACCGGCACCTTGAGGCGGCGCGCAAGTTCGGTCTTGAGGTTTTCGATGTCCTCGCCCTTCTTGCCGATGACCACGCCCGGGCGCGCCGAGTAGATCGTGATGCGGGCGTTTTTGGCCGGGCGCTCGATGGTGATGCGCGACACCGCGGCACTCTTGAGCTTGGCCTTGAGGTATTCACGCACGTCGAGGTCTTCGGCGAGCATCTTGCTGAAGTTGCGGTTGTTCGCAAACCAGCGCGACGTCCAGGCCCGGGTGACGGGAAGGCGGAAGCCGATCGGGTGGATTTTTTGTCCCATGCTTTTCTCTCAGTTCCCGTCGCTCAATTGCCGACCGTCAGGTAGATGTGGCAAGTCGGCTTGCTGATGCTGTTGCCACGGCCCTTGGCGCGTGCGGAAAAGCGTTTCAGGATCGCACCCTGCTCGATGTAGATCGACTTGATCTTGAGCTCGTCGATGTCGGCGCCGTCGTTGTGCTCGGCGTTCGCGACTGCCGACTCAAGCACCTTCTTGACGATGCCGGCGGCTTTTTTCTGCGTGAACGCCAGGATGTTCATCGCCTGGGCGACGCTGCGGCCGCGGATCAGGTCGGCGACGAGCCGGCCCTTGTCCGCCGACAGGCGCACGCCACGCAAGCTGGCCTTGGTTTGAATTGCTGCTGCTGCCATCGTGGCGCCCCTTACTTCTTGGCCTTCTTGTCGGCCGGGTGGCCCTTGAAGATGCGCGTCAGCGCAAATTCACCGAGCTTGTGGCCCACCATCTGGTCGGTCACGTAGACCGGCACATGCTGCTTGCCGTTGTGCACGGCGATCGTCAGCCCGATGAAATCGGGCAGGATCGTCGAGCGGCGCGACCAGGTCTTGATCGGCTTCTTGTCCTTGACGGCTACCGCGCGGTCCACCTTGGCGACCAGGTGATGGTCGACGAAGGGGCCCTTCTTGAGAGAACGGGTCATGCTGCTGTGCCCTCTTACTTCTTGCGACGCGAGACGATCATCGTCTGCGTGCGCTTGTTGTTGCGCGTGCGGTAGCCCTTGGTGAGCGTGTTCCACGGCGACACCTGCGGCTGGCCCTCGCCAGTGCGGCCTTCGCCGCCGCCGTGCGGGTGGTCGACCGGGTTCATCGCAACACCACGCACCGTTGGGCGAATGCCCTTCCATCGGATCGCGCCGGCCTTGCCGTATTGGCGCAGGCTGTGCTCTTCGTTGCTGACTTCGCCGATTGTGGCGCGGCAGTCGATGTGGATCTTGCGCACTTCGCCAGAGCGCAGCCGGACCTGCGCGTAAACGCCTTCGCGCGCCATCAGGGTCACGCTGGTGCCGGCCGAGCGGCAAATCTGGGCCCCCTTGCCGGGCAGCATCTCGACACAATGGATGATCGAGCCGACCGGGATGTTGCGGATGGGCAGCGTATTGCCGGCCTTGATGGGCGCCTCGGCACCGCTGATCAGCGTGCTGCCGGCTTCGACACCACGCGGGGCGATGATGTAGCGGCGCTCGCCATCGGCGTAACACAGCAGCGCGATGTGCGCGGTGCGGTTCGGGTCGTACTCGATGCGCTCGACCTTTGCCGGGATGCCGTCCTTGTTGCGACGGAAATCGACGACGCGGTAATGGTGCTTGTGGCCACCACCCTTGTGGCGCATCGTGATGTGGCCGTTGTTGTTGCGGCCGGCGTTCTGCTTTTGCGGCTCGAGCAGCGAGGCTTCGGGCTTGCCCTTGTGCAGATGCGAATGCACCACCTTGACCACGGCGCGGCGGCCGGGTGACGTGGGTTTGACTTTGACGACGGCCATTACGCGGCCTCCCCGGAGAAGTTGAGCTCCTGCCCGGCCTTCAGCGCGACATAAGCCTTCTTGCTGTGGTCGCGGCGGCCGATCGACTTGCCAAAGCGCTTGGTCTTGCCAAGCTGGTTCAGTGTCGAGACCGACTTGACCTCGACCTTGAACATCAGCTCGACGGCGGCCTTGATCTCGGGCTTGGTCGCATCGCGCAGCACCTTGAACATGACCTGGTTGAGCTTCTCGCCGACGCGGGTGGCCTTCTCGGACACGATCGGCGCGACGAGCACCTGCGCCAGGCGCGACTCGTCAAATTTCTTGGGTTGGGCTCTCATGCGAACATCTCCTTGAGCTGCTCGATCGCACCCTTGGTCACGAGCACCTTCTTGTAGAAGACGAGTGACAGCGGGTCGGCGTGGCGCGGCTCGACGACCAGCACATTGGCCAGATTGCGTGAGGCCAGCGCGAGGTTTTCATCAACGTTGTCGGAGATGACCATCACCGAGCTCAGGCCCATGGCCTTGAACTTGGCCGCCAGCAGCTTGGTCTTGGGCGCATCGACGGTCAGCGAATCGACGACCGCGAGGCGGCCGTCGCGTGCCAGCTGCGACAGGATCGCGGCCATGCCGGCACGGTACATCTTCTTGTTGACCTTGTGCGAGAAATTCTCGTCGGGCAGGTTCGGGAAGATGCGACCGCCGCCACGCCACAACGGCGAACTGGTCATGCCGGCGCGGGCGCGGCCGGTGCCTTTCTGGCGGAACGGCTTCTTCGTCGAATGTTTGACCGTGCCGCGGTCTTTCTGGGCACGGGTGCCTTGACGTGCGTTAGCCTGGTAGGCGACGACGATCTGGTGCACCAGCGCTTCGTTGTAGTCGCGCGCAAAGACGGTGTCGGGGGCGTCGACCTTCGAGGTCGACTGGCCTTGGTCGTTGAGGAGCTCGAGTTGCATCACTTGGCTCCCTTCTTGGCCGGTGCCGCAGCGGCAATATGGGCCACTGCAACTTTTGCGGTGCGCGCCTTGATCGCGTGGCGCACGACGACATGGCCGTTTTTCGAGCCCGGCACGGCGCCCTTGACCATCAGCAACTGGCGCGCCTCGTCGACGCGGATGACGTCGAGGTTCTGCACGCTGACGGTTTCGTCGCCCATGTGCCCGGTCATCTTCTTGCCCGGGAATACGCGGCCAGGATCCTGCGCCATCGAAATCGAGCCGGGCACGTTGTGCGAACGGCTGTTGCCGTGCGACGCGCGCTGCGACTTGAAGTTGTGGCGCTTGATCGTGCCGGCAAAGCCCTTGCCGATCGATGTACCCTGCACGTCGACGGTCTGGCCGACGGCGAACAGCGTCACCGGCACCGACGCGCCGGGCGCGTATTGGCTGGCGACATCGGCCGGGACACGGAATTCCTTCATCACGGTGCCCGCCTGCACGCCGGCCTTGGCCAGGTGCCCGGCTTCGGGCTTGGTCACGCGGGACGCTTTGCGCGCGCCGTACACCACCTGGAGGGCAGCGTAGCCGTCGTTGTCGACGGTCTTGACCTGGGTCACGCGGTTGTTGGACACATCCAGCACCGTCACCGGGATGGCGTCGCCATCGTCGGTGAAGATGCGCATCATGCCCACCTTGCGGCCCAGCAAACCGAGCTTGTAGCTCGCATCTGCGGTCGTCATGGTTTTTCTCCAGCCTTCCCGGGGGAGGCCTTGTTGAACATGCCCGACAACGATTGGCCGGGCTGATTTATTTTCCAGCGGGCGACCAAAGCTGCCCGAGGAAAGCCTATGAGTATAACAGTGCTTTACTGCAACTTGATCTCGACATCGACGCCCGCCGGCAGATCGAGCTTCATCAGCGCGTCCACCGTCTTGTCGGTCGGGTCGATGATGTCCATCAGGCGCTGGTGCGTGCGGATCTCGAACTGGTCGCGGCTCGTCTTGTTGACGTGCGGCGAGCGCAGGATGTCGAAGCGCTGCATGCGCGTCGGCAGGGGCACCGGGCCCTTGACGATGGCGCCGGTGCGCTTGGCGGTCTCGACGATCTCGAGCGCCGACTGGTCGATCAGCTTGTAGTCAAACGCCTTCAGGCGGATGCGGATTTTTTGCTTGGTGGACATGACAGCGCCTTATTCAATGATCTTGGCCACGACACCCGAGCCGACGGTACGGCCGCCTTCGCGGATGGCGAATCGCAGGCCTTCTTCCATCGCGATCGGGTTGATCA
>JAYUSP010000223.1:0-5883 GCA_043755615.1 Betaproteobacteria bacterium | reverse complement strand
TCTTCAACCCCGCCGGCGGCGGCGACCCGGTGATGTACCAGCACATCTTCTGGTTCTTCGGCCACCCCGAGGTCTACATCATGATCCTGCCGGCCTTCGGCATCGTCAGCGCGGTGGTGCCGGCCTTCGCCCGCAAGCGCCTGTTCGGCTACACCTCGATGGTCTATGCCACGGCCTCGATCGCGATCTTGTCGTTCATCGTCTGGGCGCATCACATGTTCACCACCGGCATGCCGGTGACGGGGCAGTTGTTCTTCATGTACGCGACGATGCTGATCGCGGTGCCGACGGGCGTGAAGGTCTTCAACTGGATCGCCACCATGTGGCGCGGCTCGATGACCTTCGAGACGCCGATGTTGTGGGCGGTCGGCTTCATCTTCGTCTTCACGATGGGCGGCTTCACCGGCCTCATTCTTGCGATGGCGCCGATCGACATCCAGCTGCAGGACACCTACTACGTCGTGGCCCACTTCCACTACGTGCTGGTGGCCGGGTCGCTGTTCGGCATGTTCTCCGGTTACTACTACTGGGCGCCGAAGTGGACGGGCGTGATGTACAACGAAACGCGCGGCAAGATCCATTTCTGGGCTTCGCTGGTCTCCTTCAACATCACCTTCTTCCCGATGCACTTCCTCGGCCTGGCCGGCATGCCACGCCGCTATGCCGACTACCCGATGCAGTTCACCGACTTCAACATGCTGGCCTCGGTGGGTGCGTTCGGTTTCGGTCTTTCGCAGGTGTACTTCTTTGTCTTCGTCGTCGTGCCGATGATGCGCGGCCAGGGTGAAAAGGCGCCACAGAAACCCTGGGAAGGCGCTGAGGGCCTGGAGTGGGAAGTGCCGTCTCCGGCTCCGTTCCACACCTTCGAGACGCCGCCCAAGCTCGACGTTTCCGCCACCCGCGTGATCGGCTGATGCAACAGGCTCCCGTTCTCAGCCAAGCCGAACGGCGCCGGGCCAACCGGCGCCTGGGCTGGCTGCTGGCTGGCCTGTCGGCCAGCTTCGCGATCGGCTTCGTCGTGAAGATCGTGGCCTTGGGCGGCTGAAGAGCGATGGCCCAGCCGCCCGTCGACCGTCTGCTGCAGCGCGACAACCGAGCGCTGCTGAAGAAGCTGGCCGTCATCGCGCTGGCGATGTTCGGCTTCGGCTATGCGCTGGTGCCGCTGTACAAATCGATCTGCGAAGCGCTGGGCATCAACGTGTTGTCGCTGGCCGAGCGCCAGGCAAGCGGCCTGGGCCTGCCCACCGACCGCCGCAACGCGGCCGGCAATACGCAGGTCGATCGTTCGCGCCTCGTCACCATCGAGTTCGACGCCAATGCCCGCGGCCCGTTCGACTTCAAGCCAGCGCAACGCTCGATCCAGGTGCATCCCGGCGAGCTGGCCACGGTGATGTACGAGTTCCGCAACGTGCAGTCGCGCTCGCTGGCGGCGCAGGCGATCCCGAGCTACGCGCCGAAGCAGGCGATGGCGCACTTCAACAAGCTCGAGTGCTTCTGCTTCAACGAGTACACGCTCGGCCCCGGCGAAAGCCGGCAGTGGCCGGTGGCCTTCGTCATCGACCCGCGGCTGCCGAAAGACGTGCACACCATCACGCTGTCGTACACCTTCTTCGAGGTGAAGGGCGGCCTGGCCGCCGCAGCCACGCCCGCGCCCTTACCCGCTGAAGCCCCGCGCACCGGAGGCGCCCTGTGACGGCCCCGCGCGGCGCCAACATCCTGCGCACGTTCAGGGCGGTCGCCTGGTCGTTCTTCGGCGTGCGCAAGGCCAGCGAGTACGAGAAAGACGTGACCCAGCTGAACCCCGTGCACGTGATCATCGCCGGCGTACTCTCGGCCGCGGTGTTCGTCGTCGTGCTGGTGCTGCTGGTGAAGTGGGTCGTCGGCAGCGGCGTGGCGGCCTGAACGACGGCCCGCCCCCCGCATTCATCCCAAAAAATTCCGAACAGGTTCCAGGAGCATCCATCCATGTCCGCAGCGACCCACTCCACCGGTACAGCCCCCTACTACTTCGTTCCCGCCCCATCGCGCCATCCGGCGATGGCCGCATTGGCGCTGTTGCTGGTGATCTTCGGCGCCGGGCAATGGATCAACGGCGCGAGCTGGGCCAAGTGGTTCGTGATCTTTGGCCTGGCGATGTGGGCCGTGGTGCTGTTCCAGTGGTTCCGCGACGCCATCGACGAAAGCGAAGGCGGCCAGTACAGCCAACGCATCGATGTCTCCTACCGCTGGAGCATGGCCTGGTTCATCTTTTCCGAGGTGATGTTCTTCGCCGCGTTCTTTGGCGCCCTGTACTGGGCTCGCTCGTTCGCGCTGCCGATGCTCGGCAACCTCGACCACCAGGTGCTGTGGCCCGACTTCAAGGCGGTCTGGCCGAGTGCCGGCGGCGGTGTCACCGCTTCTCCGGCCGGCACCATCGAGCCCTTCATGACGATGGGCCCGTGGCCGCTGCCGACGATCAATACCGCGCTGCTGCTGAGCTCGGGCGTGACGATCACGATCGCCCACCATGCGCTGCTGGCCAACCAGCGCGCCAAGACGATCCTGTGGATGTGGATCACCGTGATCCTCGGCGCCACCTTCGTCTGTGTGCAGGCCTACGAATACATGCATGCCTACCGCGACCTGAACCTCAAGCTCACTTCAGGCATCTTCGGCAGCACGTTTTTCATGCTCACCGGCTTTCACGGCTTCCACGTCTTCGTCGGCATGCTGATGTTGACCTTCATCACGCTGCGCTTGATGAAAGGCCACTTCACACCCGAGCGCCACTTCGGTTTTGAAGGCGCGGCCTGGTACTGGCACTTTGTCGACGTCGTCTGGCTCGGCCTGTATTTTCTGGTCTATTGGTTGTAGCCGCGTTTCTTGGCCGCGCTTGAGGGCCAGCGTTTCCCCAGCGCCGCCACCGAGCGGCGCTTGTCTTTTTGTCAGGCTGAAATCGGAATGCCGCTGGGCTTGATCCAGCCCATCTGCCAGGCGAGCAGGATGAACAGGAACAACGCCACCGACAGCGCCACCCGCAGTGCCAGAGCGCGCGCCATCGCCGGGTTGCGCGCGCCGGGTACTCGGCCTTTGCGCAGCATCAGCGCGCCGGCGCCGGCCAGCGCGGCGAGCACCAGCACGAGCATGATCACGATGACAGTCTTCATAGGTGGGCATTATTCCACCGGGCTGCGATGCCCCTAGCGACACCACCCGCGGCCCCACCCGACCCGATGAGCTGGCAGCGCACGATCATCCTGCTAGCCGCGCTCGCGCTCGCCGCGGCGACCGGCCGGCTCGGTGTCTGGCAACTCAACCGCGCGGCGCAGAAAATCGAGCTGCAAGCGGCGATCGATACGCGCGCGCTGCTGCCGCCGCTGACGCTGCCCGAGCTGGCGCAGTCGCCTGCCGCGGCGGCCGAGCAAACCCATCGCCGCATCACCCTGACCGGCGAATGGGTAGCGGCTTCGACGGTCTACCTGGACAACCGGCAGATGAACGGCCGGCCCGGATTTTTTGTGATCACGCCGCTGCGCCTGGCGGATGGCAGCGCGGTGCTGGTGCAGCGCGGCTGGCAGCCGCGCGCTTTCACCGACCGCGCGCGGGTTGTCGAGCCACTCACAGCGCCGGGTGCGGTGCGGGTGGTCGGCCGCATCGGCTCAGGCCCAGCAAGGCTGTACGAGTTCGACGCGGCGATTTCCGGCGCCATCCGGCAGAATCTCGATATCGGCGTATTTGCCAGCGAGACCGGGCTGCGGTTGCGGCCGCTGTCGGTGCTGCAAATCGACGAGCGCGTCGACGCGACCGCCGGCACCGCGGCCAATGCGACGGTCGACGCCGCCGATGGCCTGCAACGCAATTGGCCCCGTGCCGTGGCCGATGTGCAAAAGCACTACGGCTACGCTTTTCAATGGTTTGCGCTGTGCGCGCTGACGATCGGTCTTTATGTCTGGTTCCAACTCATCCAACCCCGGCGTCGCCAGTCCAGCGCTGGCTGATGCCGTCGGCGAAGCGGTGGCCTTCACCGTGCACACGATGCCGGTGCCAGCGGCCACGCAGCAGCGCACCACCAGCGGCCGGCTGAAGATGCTGCTCATCGGCCTGGCCTGCGCGGCGCCGGTCGTGGCGTCCTACTTCACCTACTACGTGATTCGACCGGAGGGACGCAGCAACTACAGCAGCCTGATCGAGCCGGTGCGTGCGCTGCCCGCGGCGCTGACGCTGCAGGCTATCGACGGCTCGCCGGTGGATGCGGCCGCGCTGCGGGGCCAATGGCTGCTCGCGGCGGTGGCCGGCGCGTGCGATGCGGCGTGCGAAAAGCGCCTCTACATGCAGCGTCAGTTGCGCGAGATGCTCGGCCGTGAGCGCGACCGCGTCGAAAAAATCTGGTTCGTGGTCGACGACGCGCCGGTCAGCGCCGAGCTGGCCGCAGCGCTCGCCGCGGCCGAGCCGGTGCGGGTGCTGCGGGTGCCGCGTGCCGCGCTCGCGAACTGGCTGGCGCCCGAGTCCGGGCAGGCCCTCGAAGCTCACCTGTATGTGATCGACCCGCTCGGCCAGTGGGTACTGCGAGCGCCGGTTGACCCGCAGCCGGCGAAGGTCAAGCGCGATCTCGACCGCCTGCTGCGCGCGTCTGCGTCGTGGGACAAGGCCGGTCGATAGAGCCCCGTTACAGACCGGTTCGAGACCTGCTGCACGCCCTTCAAAACTCCGCTCGATGGACAGCACGCCGCTGATCGACCTCGCCCCCGCGCTGCGGCTGTTGCTGCTGGCGGGGCTGGTGGCGCTGTTGCCGCTGGCCTGGATCTGGCTGCGCCGGCGCGGCCAGGACAGCGGCGCCCGCATCGCGGCGTTGACGGCAGTCACGCTGTTTCTAACTTTTGACCTCATCGTCTTCGGCGCCTTCACGCGGCTCAGCGACTCGGGCCTGGGCTGCCCCGACTGGCCCGGCTGCTATGGCCAAGCCAGCCCGCTCGGCGCGCACGCCGATATCCAGGCCGCGCAGACCGCGCAGCCGCATGGCCCGGTGACTTTGAGCAAGGCCTGGATCGAGATGATCCACCGCTATCTGGCGATGACCGTCGGCGCGCTGATCCTGGCGATCGCCGCGGTCAGTTGGGCCGGCCGCCGCTGGCTGCCCCATTCGCCGTGGTGGCCGACGGTGACGCTGATCTGGGTCATCGTGCAGGGCCTGTTCGGCAAGTACACGGTCACGCTCAAGCTCTATCCTGCGGTGGTCACGGCCCACTTGCTCGGCGGCATGTTGTTGCTGGCCCTGCTCATGATGCAGCATGAAACCTGGCGCGCGCGCAGCCAGGCGCTAACGTTGCAAATGAGTGCCCCGAGGCCGGCTGACGCCGACCGTCCCCCGCGGGGATCAAGGAAAGTGGCAAAGCCACATTTTCTTGAGAGCCGCTGCCTCGTTTTAGTGATGTTGCTGTTGTGGGCCCAGATCGCGCTCGGCGGCTGGGTCTCGACCAACTATGCCGTGCTGGCCTGCGACGGGCTGCCAACGTGCAACGGCGAATGGTGGCCGGCGATGAATTTTGGCGAGGCGTTTCACTTGCTGCGCGAGCTCGGCCGCACCGGTCAGGGTGGCTACCTGTCGCTCGAAGCGCTGGTCGCGATCCAGATGGCGCACCGGCTGATGGCGCTGGCGCTGTTTGTCGCGGTCAGCGCGCTGGTGGCCGCACTCTGGCGTGGCGACAAGGTCGCGCGTCGCTACGCGCTGGCCCTGGGCCTGCTCACGCTGGCGCAGGCCGCCACCGGCATCAGCAACGTCGTGCTCGGCTGGCCGATCGCCGCGGCGCTGCTGCACTCTGCCGGGGCGGCGGCGCTGGTCGCGGTGAGCACATCCTTGTGGGCGCGCGGTCGGCGCGGCGTGCGTGTCGCCGCCGTCGCCGACAG
>JAYUSP010000222.1:0-5898 GCA_043755615.1 Betaproteobacteria bacterium | reverse complement strand
GGCGCCAAGGAAGGCCGGCACTTTGCGTTGACGCTGCGCAGCGCGCGCTTTGCCGGCGTCGGCCGGGTTGCGCGGCACCGCCTCGTTTATGATGCTCTGGCGTCGCTGATGTCGCGTGGCATCCATGCGCTGGCGATCGATGCCCGCGCTCCCGACGAGCCCTGAAAGCCGATTGATTTGTCCCCCTGGCCGCGTGCGATGTGCCTGCTCGCCGCGCCACCCCCGCCGAAAGATCCGTTCATGAAAAACCCGACCCTGGCCGTGCGCCTGTCCCTGATCGCTGCATTCGCTTGTGGCGCCGCGCTCGTATGGCCTCTGGCCGCGCAGGCGCAGAACGTGGCCATCGTCAACGGCAAGGCCGTGCCCAAGGCGCGAGTCGACGCGCTGCTGCAGCAAGCCCAGCGATCCGGCCAGCAACTGCCCGCCAACGTCGAAGGCCAGGCCCGTGACCAGGTCGTGTTGCGTGAAATCTTCGCGCAGGAGGCCGACCGCAAGGGCATCAGCTCAAGCCCCGAGTTCCGCGCGCAGATGGAGCTTGCACGCCAGGGCATCGTCATCGGCTTGCTGTTTGCCGACTACAGCAAGAAGAACCCCGCTACCGATGCCGAAGCCAAGACCGAGTACGACAAGTTCAAGTCGCAGGCGACCGGGACCGAATACTCCGCCCGGCATATCCTGGTCGAAAAAGAGGACGAAGCCAAAGGCCTGATCGCGCAGATCAAGGCTGGCGCCAAATTCGAAGACCTCGCGAAAAAACACTCCAAGGATCCAGGCTCGGGCCAGAACGGCGGCGAGCTAGGTTTTGCAAAGCCCGATTCCTACGTGCCTGAATTTGGCAAGGCGATGTCGGAGCTGAAAAAAGGCGAAATGACGCCTGAGCCGGTGAAGACGCAGTTCGGCTTCCACATCATCCGTCTCGAAGATTCGCGCGACGCGCAATTCCCGCCCTTCGAAGAGGTCAAGGCGCAGATCAAGCAGCGCTTCGAGCAGCAGAAACTTCAGAAGTACCAGGAAGACCTGCGCAAGGCCGCCAAGACCGACTACAAGTTTTCTTCGCAGCCCTGACCCGCAACCCGCCGCGGCGTGCAGCCGGTTCAGTCGACAAGCCGCCCGGCCTCGATGCGAAGCTGGCGGTCGCAGCGCTCGGCGATGGCGCGGTCATGCGTGACCAGCACCAATGTCGTGCCAGCCTCGCGGTTCATCGCGAACATCAGGTCCATCACGGTGCCGCCGGTCGCAAAGTCCAGGCTGCCGGTGGGCTCGTCGGCGAGCAGCACCGCCGGCTCGACGACAAAGGCACGCGCCAGCGCCACGCGCTGTTGCTCGCCGCCCGACAAGACCTTGGGGTAGTGGCCCAGGCGCTCGCCCAGGCCCACCCGGCGCAGCATGTCGGTGGCCAGCGCACGCGCGTTCGGCCGACCGAGCAACTCCAGAGGCAGCATCGTATTTTCCAGCGCGTTCAGGTTCGCCAGCAGTTGGAAACTCTGGAAGACAAAGCCCAGCTTGCGCGCGCGCACTGCCGCGCGAGCATCCTCATCGAGCACGAAGAGGTCGTTGCCATCGAGCACGACGGTGCCGCTGGTCGGCACGTCAAGGCCGGCGATGATCGACAGCAGGGTGCTCTTGCCCGAGCCCGAGGCGCCAACGATGGCCGCCGACTCCCGCGCTGCAAGTTGGAAGTCGATCTCGTGGAGAATCGTCAGGGTGCCGGTGGAATCGACCACCTGTTTGGTGATCTTCTGGACTGCAATGATGGCTGGGGATGACATGCGTTGGACAAGGCGCCGGTGGTTGACACGCTGGGGGCGTGCGTTCGGGATGGTCGGGGCAGCCGAGCTGGCCGCGGTGGCGCACTGTAGCGCCCTCGCCAGGCGTCATGTCCTGCCGCGCGCCGTGCTCCTTGGGGTGCCGATGCTCGCGGCCGGCGTGCCAGCCCAGGCCCTGCCGCGTGTGGTGCTCATCGTCGGCGACAGCCTGTCGGCCGAGTACGGCATCCCTCGCGGACGTGGCTGGGTCGCCTTGCTCGAGCAGCGTGTGCAGCGGGAGAAGCTTGCCGCGACCATCGTCAACGCCAGCATCAGCGGCGAGACCAGCTCCGGCGGCCGCTCGCGGCTGGCGGCTCTGCTCAAGCTGCATCAGCCGGCCGTGGTGGTGATCGAGCTCGGCGGCAACGACGCCCTGCGCGGTTTGCCGCTAGCCATGACGCAGGCCAACCTGACCGAGATGACACGCGCTGTCAAGGCCGCGGGCGCCCGGGTCGTCGTCGTGGGCATGCAGGTGCCGCCGAACTACGGGCGCAAATATGGCGACGACTTCTTCGCGCTCTTTGCAAGCGTCGCGCGCGCGCAGTCGGTATCGCTGGTGCCGTTTCTGCTGGCGGGTGTCGCCGACAGCCCCGAGGCCGAAAGCCTGTTTCAGTCCGACCGCATTCACCCCAAAGCTGAAGCCCACCCGAAGATGCTGGACAACGTCTGGCCGGTGCTGCGACCACTGCTGCTGAAGTAGACCGCCGGGCGCGCGCCAACCGCCCGCCAACCGCCCGCCGCGCCCGTCCCGCCCTACCCGCGCTATTGCGAGTTGCCGCGCTCGCGCTGGCCCTGGCGTGATTCCGGTGTGCGCACCTTGCCGTCGCGCTGCTCGTCTGGCGCATCCTGCTGGCGCTTGTCACCACGCTGCGCTGGCGGCGGTTTGACCTGCGGAACCGGGTGTCCATGCGCCTGCGGCTGCGGCTGTGCTTGTGGTTGCACTTGCGGTTGCACTTGCGATTGCACGTGCGGCTGATCTTGCGCCTTCGATTGCGGCTTCGATTGCGGCTGCACTTGCTGCGGCTGCACTTGCGACTGTGACTGCGCAGGTTGTGGCCGCTGCGGCCCAGCCACCATCGCTGGCGGGTTGGGCGCGGTGCGCACGATCGTCGGTTCGGGCGTGCGCTGCGGGCCGATCGGCGTGACCGCCGCCGGCCGGTCGTTGCGATGATCGTTGCGATGGCCGTTGCGTTGATCGTTCCGCGATTCGTTGCGCGGTTCGTTTCGCTGCTCGGTTCGCGCGTCATTGCGCTCCTGGCGCAGGTCGATCACCCGCCCGCCATTCGCCGCCGGCACCGCGCCGCCTGGCACCGCCACCACAGGCGACGGCGCTTGCTGGCCCAGCGCATGGCCCGCCGCCCGGCCACCCGCCGGCCCGGCATGCACAAACCGCTCCTGGCTGATGGCCCGCTGCACCGCGGCGTCGGTGACCATCGCGGCGGCCACCGGCTGACGCTGTGCGAGCACATTTGCAGGCACCACCGTGACGGCACCGGGCACGCCCTTGTTGCCATACATGATCGGGCCGGTGGGCACTTGCGGCGGATGCTGCCGCGGGTTCGGATGGTGCGGCTGGTGCGGATACGGGCGGTGCGGCCGGTTCACATGGTCGAAGTAACGCGGCCCATAGCCAAACGCTGGCACATAGATTTCGCGTGGCGCCAGCGGCACCCAGCCCACCATCGGCCCGTAACTCCCACCACCACCGCCGCCACCACCACCGACCGAGATCGACACGCTGCCATTCGAGCCACCGACCCAGGCCACCAGCGCCGGCGCGAATGCCGGCCGCGGCACATAACTGCCGGGCGACCAGCACCAGCGGCCGCCCCAGTTGACCCAGCGCCCGTAGTGAAACGGGGCAAAGCCCCAGGGCGCTTCGTCGTGCCAGGTCCAGCCCCAGCGCAGATGCCAGAACCAGCGGCCGTGGCGGAACGGCGCCCAGCCGACAGTGACGTTGAACGGCGACCAGACCATGCCGAAGTCAGGATGGCGCTGCCAGCGGCCATGCCGGTCGAGGTCTTCGGCGCCGGTCATCTCGGGCGAGACATACCGCTGCGACGCGATACGTTCGTCGCGCTGCTCGTCGCGTCGTTCGTCAAGCACCACCCAATCGGCAAAGCCGTCGGTGGCCAGGTTCGACCACGATACGACCACGGTGCGCTCGGGCCGCTGCTCGAAAAATTCCGCACGCCGACCGGCCGGCACCGAGACCTGGGTGTCGCGGCCGTCAAAACGCAGCGAACCGCGCCAGGCGGACAGATAAGTGGTGTCGTCTTCGCGGTCGATGCGGTAGTGGCCGCTGCGCTCGGGCACGATGCGGCCCTCAGCGGTGCGCACCTCGATCTCGTCGGCAATCTCGCGCGACTTCACCCGCAGCGCCAAAGTGCCGGTCTGCAGCGTGAAGACCATGCGGTCGTCGTCGAGCCGGGTGAATTCAAATTCGGTGCGCGGGCCGACCCGCAATTCGGTCGAGCCGATGCGCAGTTCGGCGCGGCTGCCGCTTTCAGTGGACAGCCGGTCACCGGCGGTCAGTGCGCGGTTGCGCTGGGCGTCGATCCACTGGCCCTGCTCGGTGTCGTAGAGCCAGACTTTGCCCTGCACTTCGGCGACCCGGCCGACACGACCGGGCAGGTCGTTGGCCTGGGCGCCGTCGCGTGGGGTGACTTGGGCATTGCTGTAGGTATTCGGTTGCGCCGCGACCTGGGCCACCAGGAAGATCCCGATCCAGCCCAAAACGATGATCTTCGCGCTCGCTTGCCAAAGTCTGCTCATGCTGGATGCCTCGTCGATGCCGGCGCCGGCCGGTTCTCACCGAGCAACGTTTGGCGCATCCCCGCCGCTGACATTGCTGCTTGTAAATCCCGGCCGGCACAATGCCCGGGCTGTTGATCGCTCCTCGGCCCCTCGACCAGTTTCCGGAGTCCGTATGCCCGAATTTGCCACCCTGCTCGCCCGCCAGGACCCTGCGCATCCACGCATCGCGCGCATCACGCTGAACCGGCCGGATCGGCTCAACGCGATCGGCAAGGACATGCCGTGCGAGATCCGCGAGGCGGTGCGCTGGGCCGAGGCTGAAGACGAGGTTCATGTCATCGTGCTCGACGGCGCCGGGCGCGCTTTTTGCGCCGGCTACGACCTCGTCGACTTCGGCTCCGGCCGGGCCGAACACCCCTGCCAGCAGGAAGCCTATCCCTACGACGCGATGGCCGACTATGCGGCGATGAAGGGCTACACCGAGGATTTCATGAGCCTGTGGCGCTGCTCGAAACCGACCATCGCCAAAGTCCACGGCCATGCGGTCGCCGGTGGCAGCGATATCGCGCTGTGTTGCGACCTGCTGGTGATGGCCGACGACGCGCGCATCGGCTATATGCCGACCCGCGTCTGGGGTTGCCCGACGACGGCGATGTGGACCTACCGCGTCGGACCGGCACGCGCCAAGCAGTTGATGTTCACCGGCGATACGCTCGATGGCCGCACCGCGGCGCAGTGGGGGCTGGCGAATCTGTCGGTACCGGCCGACGAACTCGAAGCCGCGACCTTGAAACTCGCGCTGCGCATCGCCGGCGTGCCCCACGCGCATCTGGCGATGCACAAGATGGTCATCAACCAGGCGATGCTGACGATGGGCCTGGAACAAACCCAGATGTTCGCCACGCTCTTCGACGGCGTCACCCGGCACAACCCCGAAGGCCTGTGGTTTCGCCGCCAGGCGCAGGTGCATGGTTTCAAGTCGGCCGTCGAGTGGCGCGACAGCGGCCGGCCGATCCCCGAAGGCGACGAAGCGCGGGCGTTGATCGCAGCGCTCGAAGCGCGTTTGCGGTAGGTGGAAAATCGCCCATCGCAAGAATGACCGGCGGCCGGTTGCAGGCGCCAGTTCAGCGGTGCGGACGACTCCCTTGCGCCGCCCGCCGGCGGTGCGCGCAGGAGTGACTGCAACGCCGCATCAATCGTCAGCCGCCGGGTCAAGATCGGGAAAGAGCACGCTGGTGAAGCCGAGCTTTCTCAGGTCGGTCATGCGGGTTGGATAGAGCCGCCCGATCAGGTGATCACATTCATGCTGCACCACGCGGGCGTGGAAGCCGCTGGC
>JAYUSP010000221.1:0-5903 GCA_043755615.1 Betaproteobacteria bacterium | reverse complement strand
CGGCCAGTGGCATGCCACCGCCGATGACCTTGCCGAAGACACTCATATCGGGCTTGAAGCCCGGGATCAGCTTGGCGTAAACCGACTGCGCGCCGCCGAGCGCGACCCGAAAACCCGTCATCACTTCGTCGAAGATAAACAGCGCGCCATAGTGCGTGCACAGCTCGCGCACCCGCTTCATGAACGGCGCCGACGCACGCACGAAGTTCATGTTGCCGCAGATCGGCTCGATCATCACGCAGGCGATTTCGCGGCCATGGGCGGTGAAGGCGGCTTCGATCTGCTCGATGTGGTTGTATTCGAGCACGATCGTGTGCTGCACCACTTCGGGCGGCACGCCGGCGCTGGTCGGGTGGCCAAAGGTCGCCAGCCCCGAGCCGGCCTTGACCAGCAGCGCGTCAGCATGGCCGTGGTAACAGCCTTCAAACTTGATGATTTTGCTGCGCCCGGTGGCGCCGCGCGCCAGCCGCAATGCGCTCATGCCGGCTTCGGTGCCGCTGCTGACGAGACGGATCTGCTCGACGCCGGGCACCAGGCCGATGATCGCCTCAGCCAGTTCGATCTCGCGCTCGGTGGGGGCACCAAAGCTGAAGCCGTCGGCGGCGGCCTTGAGCACCGCGTCGAGCACCGCCGGGTGGCCGTGGCCGAGGATCATCGGGCCCCAGGAGCCGATGTAGTCGATATACCGCTGGCCCTCGGCGTCCCACATGTAGGCGCCCTGCGCACGGTCGATGAAGCGTGGCGTGCCGCCGACGGCGCGAAACGCGCGCACCGGCGAGTTGACGCCGCCCGGGATGACCTGCTGCGCGCGTTCGAAGAGGACGCTGTTGCTGCGCTGATTCCTGCGCGGGTCCGCGCCGGCTTCAGTGGACACGGCGCGGCGCTCCCTTGCCGGTGCTGTCGGTGCCGGGTTCGGCGGGCCCGGCGCCATCCGCGCCGGGCTCCAGCTCGCCGTCTTCGGGCGGCGGCAGGGCCCAGAAAAACCGGTCGGGCACGACATTGCCCATGCCCGGGCGGAAGCCGGAATCCAGGCTTTGGTCGAGGAAGGCCAGGGCTTCGCCCACAGCGGCTTGCAGCTCGCTGCCGGCGGCCAGCAGCGAGACCAGCGCTGACGACAGGGTGTCGCCAGCGCCGACAAAAGCGGCCTCGAAGAGCGCGAACTTCTCGCCGGTCAGCGCGCCCTGGGGCGACGCCAGCACGTTGTCGATGAACTGCTCGCCGCCTTTGGCCGGCAGCATGATGCCGGTAACGAGCACGTAGCGCGTGCCACGTTCGCCGGCGGCCACTGCGAGCTCGCGCGCCGAGGCCGGGCGCTCGCTGTCCCAGTCGGGCAGCAAAAAGTCGGTGAGCGTCTTGTGGTTGCCCACCAGCACCTCGGTGGCCGGCAGGATCAGCTCGCGGTAGGCGTCCAGATAGGGCACGAGCTGGTCTTCGTCGAGCCAGCTCAAGTCGGGCATGTAGGCCACGAGCGGGATATCGGCGTAATCCGACAGGATCTCGGCGACCGCCGCGACGGTATCGGCCGACCCCAAAAAGCCGACCTTCCAGCCGGTGACGGTGACGTCTTCGAGGATCGTGCGCGCCTGCTCGATGACCGCTTCTTCGTCGATCGCGTGGTGGTCGAAGATCTCCGCGGTGTCGCGCATCACGATCGACGTCACCACCGGCAGCGCATGCGCGCCCATCGCGGCGATGGTTGCGATATCGCCGGCCAGGCCGCCGGCACCGCTGGCGTCGCTGACGTTGAAACTCATCACGCAGGCAGGAGGAGCCGGCTCCTGCGGGTCATCGGCAGCGGGGGGGTCGAGGGTGTCGGGGGTCATGGATGGGGCGGCGCCGCAATGATGTTCAGACTTACAGCAGTGCCTGAGGATTGTTGTGTATGTACCGACATTTCCTTGCTTTTTGCCGAAACCCCGTCGCTACAATCGTTGATCATTGTAGTGATCTGAAGTGGCTGACGTGAGTGATGACCGTACCTGGATGTGCTTGATTTGTGGCTGGATCTACAGCGAAGCCGATGGGGACGCCGAACATGGCATCGCGCCGGGTACCGCTTGGGCCGCGGTGCCGATGAACTGGACTTGTCCGGAGTGCGGCGCGCGCAAGGAAGATTTCGAGATGGTGCAGATCTGACGCAACGCTGTTGAGCGGCGCCGGTTTCTCAGGAGCAAAGCAGCGTGCAAAGTGAGACCACGGTTGAAGTCGCAGCGGGCGCCCGGGTGCTGGTCATCGACGACAGCAATACGATCCGGCGCAGTGCGGAAATTTTCCTGCGTCAGGGTGGGCACGAGGTGCTGCTCGCCGAAGACGGCTTCGATGCGCTGGCCAAGGTCAACGACCATGTGCCGCAGCTGATTTTTTGCGACATCCTGATGCCGCGCCTGGACGGCTACCAGACCTGCGCGATCATCAAGCGCAACCCGCGTTTTGCACATGTGCCGGTGATCATGCTGTCAAGCAAGGATGGCCTCTTCGACAAGGCCCGCGGCCGCATGGTGGGCAGCGAGGAGTACCTGACCAAGCCCTTCACCAAGGATCAGCTCCTGCGTGCGGTCGAGCAATTTCGACCCGCGGCAGCCTGACGGCGGCCCCAGCCGGAGACCTTGCCATGCCAGTACAGAAAATCCTGCTCGTCGATGATTCGAAAACCGAGCTGCATCACTTGTCGGGCATTCTCGGCAAGCTCGGCTATTTGGTGCGCACCGCCGAAAACGGCGAAGAAGCACTGCGCCGGCTGGCCGAAGACACGCCGGACCTGATCCTGATGGACGTCGTGATGCCCGGCCAGAACGGCTTCCAGCTCACACGAACGATCACCCGCGACCCGCGCTGGTCGGCGGTGCCGGTGATCATGTGCACGAGCAAGAACCAGGAAACCGACAAGGTCTGGGGCATGCGCCAGGGCGCACGCGACTACATCGTCAAGCCGGTCAATGGCGACGAACTCGTCGCCAAGATCAAAGCCTTTGACTGACCGCTTCTCCGAGCGAATCGACTCCAACCCCGATGGCCCGACGCGAAGCGCTGCGCGAACTCCAGAACCGGCTCGCCGAGCGGATGAAGGCCGCGCGCAGCGAACAGCGCAGCGTGTCCTGGCTCGCGCTCGAAGCCGGTGGCGCCGGTTTCCTGGTGCCGCTGGGTGACGCCGGCGAGATTTTTTCGATGGCCGATGTGCTGCTGCTGCCGCACACACAACCCTGGTTCTGCGGTGTTGCCAACCTGCGCGGCGGCTTGCACGGGGTGGTTGATCTGGCTGTATTTCTGGGCCTGCGCGAGACCACCGCGATGGCCCCGGCGGCGCGCGATGCGGTGCGACTGGTGGCGCTGAATCCGGCGCTCGGCGCACTCTGCGCGTTGCGTGTCGATCGCCTGGCGGGCCTGCGCGGGCTTGAACAGTTGAAGGCCGAGCCGGCCAGCAGCGGGCCACGGCCGGCGTTTGCGCGTGGCCGCTGGCGTGATGCCGCCGGGCGCGTCTGGCAAGAGCTCGACCTGGCGGCACTGGCCGCGAACGAACAATTTTTGGCCATTGCTGCCAACGCAGCGGGCTGACGACGGCGGCCGACACGGCCGCGACGAAAGGACAGGCAGACCATGGGCTTCATCGACCGATTCAAGGCCAAGAGCCGCGATGCTGGCTTGGGCGTCGACCGGACGGCATCGGACCTTTCGCACGAGGCCACGGCGGCCACGG
This sequence comes from Betaproteobacteria bacterium, assembly GCA_043755615.1. Taxonomy (GTDB): domain Bacteria; phylum Pseudomonadota; class Gammaproteobacteria; order Burkholderiales; family Burkholderiaceae_C; genus Rubrivivax. Next base: position 2,209 of record JAYUSP010000221.1, on the reverse strand, counting down.
CGATCCCCGACATCGATATGTCCACCGACCTCGGCGGCGCCAGCACGATCCACCAGCATGCCAACTCGACCATGGTCGGCGACTCGTCGATCATCTCCGAGGCCGCGCCGTCGGAGATGGCCGCGGACTTTGGCGATACCCGCATCCAAGGGCATGGCAACGAGGCGCCTGCGGCGGCCGCCGCCTTGCCGTTGATCGGGGACCGACCGCTCGAACAGCAGCAACGCATCCTCTTCGTGATGGTCGGCGCCGGCCTGGTGCTGCTTGTCGCCGCGGTGCTCTTCGGACTCGGTGCTGCCGATCGCGCAGCGCAGCAACTCGGCGCCCTGGGCCAGTCGCAGATGCAGTCGCAGCGGCTGGCCAAGTCGGTCTCGCAGGCGATGGTCGGCACGACAGCGGCCTTTGCCGAGGTCAAGGAAAGCTCCGAAGTGCTGGCGCGCAACCTGCGCGGCCTGCGCAGCGGCGAAGGCGAACTCGGCGCGGTGCCGGCCAGCATTCACGAGGTCATGGACCCGCTGATGCCCTTGGTCGATCGCGCGGAAAAAAACGCTGGCGTGGTGCTCACGCAGCAAAAGACGCTGACCCAGGTCAGCCAGGCGCTCAGGGCGATCAACCGCCAGTCGGCCGACCTGCTTGAAACCGCTGAAACCGTGTCGTCGATGAAGCTGCAAGCTGGCGCGTCGGCGGCCGAGCTGTCGGCAGTGGGCCAGCTGGTGATGTTGACGCAGCGCATCGGCAAGAGCGCAAACGAATTTCTTACCGTCGAAGGCGTCAGCCCGGAGGCGGTGTTCCTGCTCGGCAAGGACCTGAACTCGTTCCGCGAAATTGCCGAAGGGGTGGCCAACGGCAACCCCGAGCTGCGCCTGCCGCCGACCCGCGACCCGGCCATCAGCGAACGCCTGAAGACCCTGCTCGGGCAGTACAACGAAACTCGCACCCAGGCCAGCGCGATCCTGGGCAACCTGCAAAGCCTGGTCGCCGCACGCGAGGCGCAGACCTCGATCATTGCCGACAGCGAACCGCTGCGCAAAGGCCTGGACGAGCTGCAAACGCGCCTGGCCGGGGCGAGTGGCTTCAGCGCCTGGCATGTGTTCACGATCGTGCTCGCGTCGGCGCTGATCCTGGCCGGCGGCGCCGGCCTCTTGCGCTTGTTTGTCCAGGACCAGACTTCGCGGTCGCACTCGGCCGAAGGCCAACGTGCCGAGGCCGAGCGCCAGGAGCAGGAAGCCAAGCGTGTCAACGACGCCAACCAGGCGGCGATCCTGCGCTTGATGAACGAGCTGCAAGCCGTTGCCGAGGGCGACCTCACGCAGCAGGCCACGGTGACCGAAGACATCACCGGCGCGATCGCCGATTCGGTGAACTACACGGTCGAAGAATTGCGCACGCTGGCCGAGCAGGTGAAGACCACGGTCGACCGCATGACCGACACCACCGCCCAGGTCGAGCAGACCTCGACCGAACTGCTGGCTGCATCGGCCGAGCAGCTGCACGAAATCCGCGCCACCGGCGAAGCCGTGTTGCAGATGGCCGGGCGCATCAATGACGTGTCGGGCCAGGCGCAGCGCACGGCGCAGGTCGCACGCCAGTCGCTGGCTGCTTCCGACTCCGGGCTGAAGGCGGTGCAGGACACGATCGGCGGCATGAACTCGATCCGCGACCAGATCCAGGACACCTCCAAACGCATCAAGCGCCTGGGCGAGTCGTCGCAGGAAATCGGCGAAATCACCGAGCTGATCTCCGACATCACCGAGCAGACCAACGTGCTCGCACTCAACGCCGCCATCCAGGCCGCGTCGGCGGGTGAAGCCGGGCGCGGCTTTTCGGTGGTGGCCGAAGAAGTGCAACGCCTGGCCGAACGCTCGGCCGACGCCACGCGGCAGATCGCCGCGCTGGTGCGCACCATCCAGACCGACACCCAGGATGCCGTTTCGGCGATGGAGCGCTCGACGATCGGCGTTGTCGAAGGCGCCCGCCTGAGCGACGCTGCCGGCTCGGCGCTGGGTGACATCGACCGTGTTACCCGGCAGTTGTCCGGCCTCATCGAAGACATCTCCGCCGAGGCCCTGAAAGAGGCCGAGTCGGCCAACGTCGTCGCGGCCAATATCCAGCACATCTTTGCGGTCACCGAGCAGACCAGCGAAGGCACCCAGTCGACGGCCCAGATCGTGCGCGAACTGTCACGCACGGCCGAAGAATTGCGCACCTC